>CADAPN010000041.1 GCA_902789835.1 Oscillospiraceae bacterium | reverse complement strand
TTGTGCAAAGCCGGCTATTCTCGGAAATAAGTCTGCGCAATTTGTTGCCGTTCTGACAACGCCGGAATGGGAGCGGGAACGGGAGAGCTTCGATATGGGGATCGACCTGGATCTGGATACCCTGGATATTCACAACACCAAAGCGGAGGTCAACTATGACTCGCTGACCGGGTCCTTTCAGATCCCCGACCGGGAAGATCTGCGAGGAAACGAATTCTGCTTTACCTTTGCCCTGGATGAAAAAGGCATCGTTTTTATTGACGACAGCGGCAAAGCGGAACAGATGATCGATGTCATCCGCCGCACAAAGCGATGGAGGGAGCCAAGTCTGGAACGCTTCCTGCATGATTTTCTGGAACAGATTGTTGTACGCGACTTGTCGATCATGGAGCGCTACGAATCCGAGTTGAATCAGATCGAGGATGAGGTCTTATCTTCCGACGGTCAGGGGAATCTGGCGCGGGTCAACGACATTCGCAGTGATATCCGCAGGCTGCTTGTGCACTACGAACAGCTCATCGATATGACGCAGGAACTGGAGGAGAATGAAAATGGCTTTTTCAGCGAAGAAAACCTGCGCTATATCCACCTTTTCATGAATTATATGATCCGGCGGCACAGCACGGCAACGTCACTCCGCGATTATACAATTCAGGTACGGGAGCTTCATAATACACAGCTGGAAGTCCGCCAGAACAAGACGATGACGCTGCTTACTGTCATTACAACCATCTTTATGCCGCTGACGCTCATCGCGGGATGGTATGGCATGAATTTTCGATATATGCCTGAGTTGGAATGGCGTTATGGCTACTTGGCGGTTATTGTGTTGAGCGCTGCGGTAATCGTCTGCTGCCTGATCCTTTTCAAAAGAAAAAAGTGGCTGTAAGAAAATGGATAACGGATCATCATGGCGTCGGTCAAAATGGCTGACGCTTTTTATGTGCCCGGCGTGATCCGGTATTTCTGTTATCGGGGGAGGCGGCACCCTTCACGCACAGGCAGGGACAGCGATAAAGTGACTTCCGAAAGCCCACGATCTGTGATATACTCCATCTCGACAACCCGGGATTTGATGTGGCGGATATGATGCTCTGCGAAAAAGATTTGGACTATTTGAAAGGCGACAGACTATGAAGATTAAAAATCGGGAACTTGAATATGAAACTGTTCTTAGCCTTCCACGGGAAAAGCATCTTCCTCCCAAAAGGCCGAGTATCATTTTCCGTGCCTTGCTCAAGACGCTGAGTATTCCTGAACTGAAAGCAACGAATTTCTCTCTTGAAAAAACGGGCATGGAGCGTTTGGGGAAGAATGAACCGGCTCTCTTCCTGATGAACCATTCCAGTTTTATTGACCTTAAAATTGCCGCTTCGGTTCTCTATCCGCGCCCTTTTAACATTGTCTGCACATCAGACGGCTTTGTCGGGAAAAATGCCCTGATGCGAAATATCGGCTGCATCCCGACAAAAAAATTCATTACAGACACGACGCTTGTTCGGGACATGGTCTTTGCCGCGAAAGAGCTTCATGACTCTATCCTCCTTTACCCTGAAGCCAGCTACACGTTTGATGGCACAGCCACACCGCTGCCGGAATCTATGGGCAAATTGCTGAAGCTTTTAAAACTCCCGGTTGTTATGATCAAAACGGACGGAGCCTTCCTGCGTGACCCGCTGTATAACATGCTTCAGCTTCGCAAGGTGACGGTCCGTGCCGCAATGCGGTATGTTCTGTCCCCGGATGAGATAAAGGAAAGATCCGTTGCGGAGCTCAACGCCGTCTTAAAAGATCTTTTCACGTTTGACAATTTCCGCAGCCAGCAGGAAAACAACATACCGGTTACAGAACCCTTTCGTGCAGACGGATTAAACCGGGTGCTCTATCAGTGTCCAAAGTGCGGAACCGAAGGACGGATGGAGGGCAAGGGAATCTCCTTGCGCTGCGGATGCTGCGGGAAAAGCTGGCAGCTGACAGAGAACGGCTACCTGAAAGCCGAAGACGGTGATGACATTTTCACGCATATCCCCGACTGGTATGCCTGGGAGCGGAGCTGCGTGCGCAGGCAACTGGAGGATGGTACCTATAAGCTCGACATCCCTGTACAGATCCGAATGCTTGTGGACTCAAAATGTCTGTATACAGTCGGGGAGGGTCGTTTGACGCACACGGAAGAAGGGTTTCACCTGACAGGCTGTAACGGAAAACTCGACTATTATCACACACCGGCGATGTCCTACAGCCTTTATTCTGACTATTACTGGTACGAACTCGGTGATATGATCTGTATAGGCGACAACAGCGCGCTCTATTACTGCTTTCCGAAATCTGGCGGCGATATTGTAGCCAAAACCCGGCTTGCAGCAGAGGAACTCTATAAGCTGAAATGCAGAACAGCTCAGCGCTGACTTCCAGATTGCTGATCTCATCTCCGGTGAGAAATTGCCGGCCCTTTTAAAAGCAGGGCCGCCTATAGCCGCTCCTGTGAAATAAGCATCTATCTCAACCACGGTGCCCGTATGCGCAGCCGTTTGCGGGGATGCGCCCGGCCGCCGATCAACGGACGGTCTTTGTGGGAGAATATGCTTTTACTTGCGAAGATGGGAAAGCTGTGGTAATATATGCGGACAGTAAACTTGGAAACAGCAAAATGAGACGGTGAGAGGGAACATGCTAAGAACCCACGGAACAAGAAAAGAGAGAACGGCGGCGCTGTTTCTCTTCTTCACAAATGTGCTGATTCAGCTGATGATCTGGCTGGAGCACAACTATGATCAGATCAGCTTTGATCAGTTCCTTTTCACGCTTAAATCCACGTCCCACGGTGTCTATGCGGCGCTGCTGGGAAGCGGGCTGCTGCAGATCGGGCTTATTCCTTTGATCTTGACCGCCATCGAGGTCTGGCTTTACCGACTTCCGCGCCCCGTTCTGCCCGAGTGGGTGAAAAAACATGTCCTGGCGCTTACGGCTGCGCTGCTGACGGTCTCGGCTGTGATCTGCGGGGCACAGATCCATATGTTCTCTTATGTAAAAGCCGATTCCATGGATTCGGAATTTATCCGTGATCAGTATGTAAATCCGGAGCCCGGCATCCTGCACTTCCCGGAACAGAAGCGGAATCTGATCTATATCTTTCTGGAGTCCATGGAAAGCACCTATGCCGACCCTTCCGCCGGGGGAATGATTACCACCTGCTACATCCCCGAGCTGGAGTCTCTGGCGGATGAAAACCTGAACTTCTCCCAGAACGCGGGCCTTGGTGGTGCGCTGTCCTATCCCGGAACCACCTGGACGGCCGCCGCCATGGTGGCCCAGACCGCGGGCGTACCGGTGAAAATGTCGCTGGAAGCGGACACCTACGGCGCCGGGGATGCCTTCCTGCCCGGCGTGGTCTCCATCGGCGAGATTCTGGAACAGCAGGGCTATACCCAGCTGCTTCTACTCGGGTCCAACGCGGAATTCCATGGACGCGAAGTGTATTTTACGGAGCACGGCAATTACGAGATCCTGGACACCGACGCGCTGAAGGCTGCCGGAAGGCTCCCGGAGGATTATGAAGCCTGGTGGGGCTTTGAAGATGAGAAGCTGTTCTCCTATGCCCGGGAGGAACTGACCCGCCTGGCACAAGAGGGAGAACCCTTTAATTTTACCATGCTCACCGCCGATACCCATTTCCCGAACGGCTGCCCCTGCCGCCTGTGCCGAGATGATTTTGAGGTCCCCTACGCCAATGTCCTTGCCTGCTCTTCGCGCCAGGTGGCGGATTTTGTCGCCTGGATTCAACAGCAGCCGTTTTACGAAAACACGACGGTCGTGATCAGCGGGGACCATCTGACGATGGATGCCGGCTTCATGGCGGAAGTTGACCCGGAATACACCAGAACGGTCTACAACTGCTTCATTCACGCCGCCACGGAGCCGACGAGAGAAAAGAACCGTCAGTTCGGCACCTTCGACCTGTTTCCCACCACGCTTGCCGCGCTGGGGGTGAAGATTGACGGAAACCGGCTTGGGCTTGGAACCAATCTGTTTTCCGAACGCGACACCCTGACCGAGGCGTACGGCTATGCTTACCTCACCGAGGAACTGCAGAAGCAGTCCGAATTCTACGATACGGAACTGCTGCAGATCGAAGAATAGCCGACAGGAGCAAGCCCGTACAGGGGGACCCCAATGAAAGCTCACAGAGGAGTCCCGTTTTCAGACGCGGATAAGGTGATAGAAAAATTGAAGCCCTCCTTCGGGAGGGCTCTTTTGTTGAGAAGTTATAGATTATGTAAACCAAACCTGTCGGAAAGGGAAGCTTGTACTTCCCATGTTCAGGAGGATTCTTTCCGGTGCTCCCGGTAAATCTGTGCAAGTCCGCCGTGGGATGTTTCGCGGTATTTCTCATTCAGATCGAGGCCGGTGCGATACATGGTGGCAACCACCTCGTCAAAGGAGATCTTCCTGGTGGCGTAGAGAAAGCGGGACAGATTGACCGAGCTCAGCGCACGCATGGCGGCCACCGCATTGCGCTCAATGCACGGAATCTGCACCAGACCGCCCACCGGATCACAGGTGAGGCCGAGGTTGTGCTCCATGGCGATCTCGGCGGCATATTCGATCTGGTCAATGCTCAGCCCCGAGAGCTGCGCAACGGCGGCCGCCGCCATGGAACACGCGCTTCCGATCTCCGCCTGACAGCCGCATTCTGCCCCGGAAATACTGGCATTGGTCCGAATCACATTTCCGATCAGCCCGGCGACGGCAAGCGCATCGAGAATCTCATCCTCCGGGAAGCCCCGGTCCTTCTGCATATAGTACAGAATGGAGGGCAGCACACCGCAGCTGCCGCAGGTCGGGGCGGTGACGACGACATTCTCTGCGGCGTTCTCTTCGCTGACGGCATAAGCGTAGGCGGCAATCACCCGGTTCATCGTCACATCGGCGCTTTCGTTATAACAGCGCTTGTGATACAGATACTTTGCCTTCCGCGTCAGGTTCAGCCCGCCGGGCAGGACCCCTTCCGTATTCAGGCCCCGTTCCACCGCGTCCTGCATGGCGGACCAGACCTTTTTCAGGTAATCGCGCAGCGTGTATCCTTCCAGAATGTAAATCAGCTGAATGATGCTGATCTTCTCCTGGTTGCAGAGGGCGACAATCTCCGAGAAGTTCTTCTGGGGATAGACCTCCCGGTCTTCCTCGGAGGGCTCAAATTCAAAGCGAATGGAACCCCCTCCGATGCTGAAAATCCTTGTGGCGGCAATTTCCTTTCCGTCCTTGAAGGCTTTGAACAGCATGGTGTTGGGATGCGGAAGATCCGCTTCTTTCGTCACGCGGTCATAGACGATCTTCGTTTTTTCCCCGGGCAGTCCTTCCAGAATCGCTTTTCCGGTTCCGTGGCCCTCCCCGGTGAAGGCAAGGGACCCATACAGGGTCACCTCATAGGCGTCGGCGTCCGGATAACGGCTGCCGAAGGTACGGGCGGCGTGGAAGGGGCCGACCGTATGGGAACTGGAAGGGCCATTGCCGATTTTATAAACGCTGGTAATGCTTTTCATCTGTGTACAGCTGCTCCTTTCCCTGAATCCGCCCTGTCAGAGCGGAAGCTTCTTTCCCTGCTTTTTCCATTCCCGGAACTCCGCCGTCGCCGTGAAGATGACATCGCCGGAGGAATTCAGCGCGGTCTCCATTGAGTCCTGAATCACGCTGACCACAAACCCGACGCCGACCATCTGCATGGCCACGTCGGCGCCAATCCCGAACAGGGAGCAGGCGAGCGGCACCAGCAGAAGGGAACCGCCGGCCACCCCGGAGGCGCCGCAGGCGGAGAACGTTGCCACGATGCTTAACAGAATTGCCATCGGCAGGGAAGGGTGCATCCCCACCGAGAAGGCCGCCGTCATCGCAAAAGTCGTGATAACGGCCGCGGCGCCGTCCATGTTGATCGTGGCGCCCAGCGGAATCGAGACGGAATAGACTTCCTCGTCGAGACCGAGCTGCTTGCACAGCTCCATATTGACCGGGATATTCGCCGCGGAGCTTCTGGTAAAGAATGCCGTCACGCCGCTCTGGCGGATGCATTTGAAAACAAGCGGATATGGATTATGCCGGAGGGTAATCCCCACGATCAGGGGATTGACCACCAGCGCGACCAGAAGCATGGTTCCCACCAGAACCAGAACCAGCTCGCCGTACGTGCTGAGGATCTTCAGGCCGCCTGTCGAAACCGCGTCAAAGACCAGACCGAGAATACCGAACGGCGCACAGCTGATGATCCAGCGCACAACGGTGGAGATGCCGTCGGCAAGATCCGATATGACCGTTTTTGTCTGCTCTCCGGTTTTTTTCAGTGCCAGGCCGAAGATCACGGCCCAGAAGAGAATGCCGATGTAGTTGGCGTCGGACAGGGCATCCACCGGATTTGCAACCACGCTCGTCAGAAAGTTCATGAGAATCTCGGACAGGCTGGCCGGTGCGGCATAGCCTTCGGCGGCATTCATTCCGGTAAGCGAGAGGGTGACGGGAAAGGCAAAGTTGACGAGCACCGCGACGACGGCCGCGCAGAGCGTGCTGAACAGATAGAGAAAGATCACGGCCCGGAACCGGGACATGTTCCCGCCTTTTGCGTTCGCCAGGGAAGACGCCACCAGAACGAAGACCAGCAGGGGAGCGATCCCTTTCAGTGCGCCCACAAACAGCGTGCCGAGCACGCGGATCCACCGGAGCCCGGGACAGGCCAGACCCAGAATCACACCGATGACCAGCCCGATCAGGATCCGAACGATCAGGCTCAAGGAATTCCATTTTTTGATCAGCATAAGGCACCTCCCGGGGTTGCTGCATGGGCGTTTTCCCGCCTGCGGGAAACGAACGCATTGCAACTATTTTTCTTTTATATGAGATAATTATACCATAAATACATCACAGAACAATCACATGATTTTTCGGACAGAACTGTCATTATTTGTTGGCATGTGCCATCGGACGCTACTCTTGACACATTGTCGGCTGCACCGCTTCGCCGCTCCCATGGCTTGCTTTCCCCCTTCATTTTGCTTGAAGCCATATCAATACTATGATATAATCAGCATGTGTGATGCTTCTGTGACAGAAGGTATACTACGATATCGTCAGAAGGCAGTGCGGGCAAACAAAGCACGGAACACGGATGAAACCGACGCCTGCCCGTTGGAGAAAGCGGCGTGCCGAGAGCTCACGTCCAAAATGAAAAGGAGAACAGAGAATGAATAGAGAATACAAAAAGATTGACCCTTCAAAGCTGGAGGAACTGCGGAAAAAAGCCCAGCGGCTTCCGGACGGTTCGATGGAGAAGGTTGCCGGCGGCGTTTATACAAGCGAAAGAGCCGAATGCCCCATGTGTGCCTTCGAGATGGAACTGGAAGACGATTATGTCGAGGGAGAACTCTACTGGGTCTGCTATAACTGCGGAGTTGCCGTGAAATATGGCGACCCTCTCTGGTGAGGAAGCCTTTTTGTACATGACACGGGGACGCAGTAATTGTCTCGCCGCTCGACAAAACCGACTTGACAATTCATCAAAAACTCCTATAATAGGAAATGAAGAGCAAGACTTTACGGCTGCTCCTCATGCTTAGTTCAGATAGTGCGATTGAAAGATCGCAAAACTACCGTCACTTTTTGCGCAAGTGGCGGTTGTTTTTTTCGCTGCGGTCCTTCGTATGGGTTTCCCTGATGATAATAGTCACCGTGTACTTCCGCACATGAAAGGTAATTCGCATCGTCCATCCCTCCTTTCGGAGAGTAGGAACAGCCGCCAAGCCTGTATTTGCCCTTCATCCCATCCCTTTCGGGACATCGTTATCATATCAAAAAATGAAAAATGTGTCAATCAGTGCATAAAGGGTCCTCTTCCAGCTCGTCCAGTATCCGGGCATATTCATTACGGAAACGTCTGGCAGCGGGAATGCTGACACGGGTGATGAATTCAACATACCACATAAACACGAGATGATTTCAACATAGCACATGATTTGTTTTATATATAAAACTTGATTATTATACTGGAATATTTTAAAATATATAAAAATACTGTTGCAAGAATAGGCAGGTGGCATTGGTATGACCGACACACAGCATAAAATTGCGGCTATTAAATTTGCGGAATTCTGGAAGATAAAGGATATGAGAAAGGCGAAAGTCAGCCGTTTTGGCTCTCACTACTCCGTGACGTCTTTGACGTGGCCGAACCCGAGAAATATATCAAGTTCGAGGATCAGGTCAAATTGGATACCTCAACCGGCTTTATTGACGGATTCATTTCCGAGACCCATGTCATGATCGAGCAGAAGGGCGCCGGAAAGGATCTGAACAAAGCGATCAAGCAGTCCGAT
This sequence comes from Oscillospiraceae bacterium, assembly GCA_902789835.1. Next base: position 7,048 of record CADAPN010000041.1, on the reverse strand, counting down.
GGGTCTCTTCTGACTCCTTTCCAGCAGGCCAAGCGCTACTCGGCCGAGCTGCCGTATTCAGAGCGCCCCCGTTGGATTATTACCTGCAACTTCCAGGAGTTCTATGTCTATGATATGGAAAACCCGCGCGGCGAGCCGGAGAAGATCAAGTTGGTAGATTTGGAGAAGGAATACTACCGTCTGTCCTTCCTTGTGGATAAGGGAAGCGTACATCTGCAGCGTGAGATGGAGATCTCCATCAAGGCCGGCGAAGTGGTTGGGCTTCTCTACGATGGCCTGTTGAAGCAGTATAAGAATCCGGATGATCCGGAGACGCTCAAGCACCTGAACAAACTCTGTGTGCGTCTGGTGTTCTGCCTGTATGCGGAGGATGCCGGTATCTTCGGGAAGCACCTGATGTTCCATGACTACCTGAAGCAGTTTTCCGCAAATCAGCTCCGTAAGGCACTGACACAGCTTTTCAAGGTTTTGAACCAGAAGCCCGAGGAGCGTGATCCCTATCTGGCAGACGATGATCCGATGCTTGCAGCCTTTCCCTATGTCAACGGCGGCCTGTTTGCCGACGAGACCGTCATCATCCCTCCGTTCAACGATGAACTGAAAACACTGCTGCTCCAGCGTGCCTCTGCTGATTTCGACTGGTCTGAAATCAGTCCGACCATCTTCGGCGCCGTGTTTGAGAGCACCTTGAATCCGGAGACTCGCCGCAGCGGCGGCATGCACTACACCAGCATTGAGAACATCCACAAGGTCATCGATCCGCTGTTCCTGAATGATCTCAAAAAAGAACTTGAAGAAATCAAGAGTGTCTCGGTCTGGAAAGAAAAAGAAAAGAAGCTTCTTGCCTATCAGAAGAAACTGGCCTCTTTGGAATTCCTGGATCCTGCCGCCGGCAGCGGCAACTTTTTAACTGAGAGCTATCTGAGCCTGCGCCGTCTTGAGAATGCTGTTATCTCCGAGCTGCACCGTGGACAGATCAGTATGGATGCCGTCACGGAACCGATCCTGGTCAGCATTTCCCAGTTCCACGGCATTGAGATCAATGATTTCGCTGTCACCGTCGCCAAGACTGCCCTTTGGATCGCAGAGAGCCAGATGATGAAGGAGACCAGCAAGATCCTTGTTATGGATCTGGATTTCCTGCCGCTGAAGACCAACGCGAATATCGTTGAGGGTAATGCCCTGCGCATCGACTGGGAGAGCGTGGTGGATAAGGGCAGGCTGAACTACATCATGGGAAATCCGCCGTTTGTTGGATACGGCTTGCAAAGCAAAGCGCAGAAAGAGGACATTCTTTCTCTGTATGTGGACGAAAAGGGGCGTCCGTACAAAACTGCTGGAAAAATCGACTATGTTTCCGGTTGGTATTGGAAAGCAGCACAATTGATGCAGGGAACGGATATATTCACGGCACTTGTTTCTACCAACAGCATCACTCAAGGAGAACAGGTTGCCAGTGTATGGAAGCCTTTATATAATCGTTTTGGTATTCACATCGATTTCGCGTACCGTACTTTCCGTTGGGATAGCGAAGCAAGCATCAAAGCTCATGTGCATTGTGTAATTGTTGGATTTAGCAGCACGAAGAGGAATAAAATAAAAGTCTTGTTTGATAATGGCCTCTTCAAAGAATCTTCAAATATCAATGCATACTTGATCGATGCTCCAGATGTTTTTGTTGAAAGTAGAACCAAACCAATTTGTAAGGTTTTGGAAATGACGTCTGGAAATCGCCCCGCAGATGGAGGACACTTGATTATTGAAGAAGACGAGTATGACGACTTCATCAAAAAAGATCCTCTGGCAGTCAAATACCTTAAACGGTTGAGCGGTGCAACTGAATTCATTAACAACAAAAAGCGTTGGTGCCTTTGGCTTGTTGGCGTGTCCCCGGCGGAAATAAGAAAAATGCCAGAAGTGCTCAGAAGGATAGAAATGTGCAAAGAGGATCGCTTGAACGGGGCAGAAGATAGGCAAAAACTTGCTCTTACTCCTTCGCTATTTAGAGAGACAAAAAATCCGGATACGGCCATTGTTGTTCCACGGCATTCATCCGAATCGAGAAAATACATTCCGCTTGGCTTTATCGGAAAAGAAATGATTTTAACTGATGCTGCCATGTGTATTCCTTATGCTTCGCGGTATGACTTTGGAATTCTTACCTCTAATGTTCATATGGCATGGGTTCGGGCTGTATGCGGACGCATTAAGAGCGATTACCGTTATTCTAAGGATGTTGTCTACAACAACTTCCCTTGGCCGAATCCCACTGATGAGCAGAAGGCTACGATCGAGCAGACGGCGCAGGCCATTTTGGACGCCCGCGCACTCTATCCTGATGCAAGTCTGGCAGATCTCTATGACGAGTTGACCATGCCGCCTGAGCTTCGCAAGGCCCACCAAGCAAACGATAAGGCGGTTATGGCGGCCTACGGGTTCCCGGTCAAGAACTTCACTGAAAGCGACTGTGTGGCTGCCCTGATGAAAATGTATCAGGAACTTACTGCAAAGGAGGGCAACTGACATGGCCAGAGCAAAGAAAGACGGCGAGAAGATCAGCTTGTACTTGGACCGCTCTATTATGGAAGGCCTTCGGGCTTACGCTGACGAGAAAGGGCAGACTCTGACAACGGCTATTGAAAGAATTATTAAGGCACATTTAGACAGGGAGCACGAAGAAAACAAATAATATACACCCCGCAGTTCACGAAGAATTGCGGGGTATACTCAGAAATCTGAAAGCGAGGTATGTCTCTTGGCAAGAGCAGCAACAAGGACAGCAAATGTCTTCACTCGTGTTGATCCTGAAACAAAAGAACAGGCGGAAGCGATCCTGAATCAGCTTGGCATCCCCATGTCCAATGCAATCGGCATGTTTTTAAAACAGATCGTTATGCAGCGCGGAATTCCCTTTGAAATGAAGCTTCCTGCCTCTGTACCCGCAGTGATCGACAGCATGACGAAGGAACAGTTCAATGTGGAACTGCAAAAAGGAATGGACGATATTGCTGCCGGCCGTGTTATTTCCGCTGATGCGGTTGAAGCAGAGATGAAGAGCCTGTAGCTTTTGTCTTGCCTGTGCTAAAACCATTGACATAGTACAGCGGCAGACCAGGATTGCTTGTGTCTTCAGAGAATCCCCACAGCGGGCCGCCGCTTTTTTTCATTTGCTGTCTCGTTCCGTGTTTTATAAATTCAGCGGTCTGTAAAGAAAAAGAATGCAGGATGAGGAGGAGATGCCTTTCTGGCGGCTGAAAGAGGAGCACAGAAGATTGTATTGTCGGAAGAAAAACTGTATAATAAAAAGCGTTATATGGTAATATGTATAAACTTTGAAAAGGAAGAACCGTCGGAATGCAAAGCAGAAACAGGCAGGAATGTCTGCTCTGCCGAAACAGCCGACCCGGTTCCTGAAAAGGTTAGGAGGAACCCCCATGCTGAAGAACAGAAGGAACTGGCTGATTCGGTCTGCAATTGTATGCCTTATGGTGTCACTGCTGCTTTCGATGCCGTGTGTTGCCTGTGGCGAAACCACCTTGCCGTTCATCCGGATAGACAGGGATAATCCGGATTACTGGAAGGGTGAACTGAGCAATGTGAGACTGATTGCGGGACAGCTGTATGAGCTTCAGGAAATGGACGCGGAATCCGGCGTCGACCCGGACTTTATGCCTTCGGAAGAGGGGATGGATACCCTGTGCATCTCAGGCAGCGCGCAGTTCTCGGTACCGCAGTTCAGAGAGCTTGCCTCTTCTCTTCGGGAATGCGCCGGAGACAGAACTGTCTATGTCTTTGATCTGCGGCAGGAAAGCCATGGTCTTGTGAACGAGGGAATCCCTCTCTCGTGGTATGGCACTCACAACTGGGCGAACGAGGGAATGACCCTTGAGGAGGTTGAAGCTGACGAATCAGAGCGCTTAGGGGCAATGATCGGCAGTACGATAGAGGCTTACGCCAGAAAAGGCGAGACTCCGATTGAGCCTCCGATGCTTATCAGCGTGGAAAGCGTCATGACGGAAAAGGAACTGGTTGAGAGCGAGGGATTTGAATACATCAGGCTGCCGATCCGGGATCACAGCTGGCCCACGGCCGAAACGATTGACACCTTTGTTTCTTTCTTAAAAAGCATTGACCCGGATCAGTCCTGGCTGCATTTCCACTGCCTGGGCGGCAGAGGACGCACAGGTGTCTTGATGATGATTTACGATATGATGATGAATCCGGATGTGCCGATGCAGGACATTGCTGTCCGCCAGGCGATGACAGGAAGCGGATATGTTCTTTACACGGAGGATTCTGACAGCTATAAGGTGCCGCTCTATGAGGAAAAAGTCAGGATGACGCCGCTGTTTTATGAATACGTTCAGCAGAACCGTGAAAGCAACTATGATGTGCCCTGGAGTGTGTGGCTGAAAGAACAGGAAGCACAGCTTCCGGCAGCATAGAAGTATCAAATCTTTGGCAAAAAGCGAGAGCTCAGAAGGCCCGTAAATTGGGGCTTTCTGGGCTCTCAGTTTCTTTTCTGCACATCAATGAAGCATCCGGCGCTCCTTTCAGGCGTACCTGCTTTTCATTTTCAATGGAATAAAACTCATTGCCTCTCACATAAGAAGGGGAGGACAAAATCTGTCATTCATGATCCATCATCAATGATTCCAGGAGCTTATCACTCTTGTTGTAAAAATCTTCGTAGAAAGACTTCCCATATCGGAATACTCCGTTCTCCTCAGGCAGCAGCTGCTGATAGAGCTGATCATAGATGGGATCGATCTCAGCCAGCCGTCCATATACGCTCATGCATGACGGAAGCATATACTGCAGTCTGCCATCCTGCAGGCAAAGTTCAAAGATGAATTCCTTATCTGTCATGATCTCCAGCAGATCCAGGCAATCCAGCAGCTTTTCTTCCCTCGCATTGTTGCCTAAAGAAGCATAATCCACCATGAACAGGGGCATCTGGTCTTCCTCGTTCTCCGAGAAGTTCGCAAATCTCACAACATAATCGTCCGGCTCAAACAAGCGAAGGCTCTCGGTAAAACCCAGAAAATATCTGCATTCTTCCGAACGGAAAAGGCTTACTCCGTCATATTCCTCCAGAGAGGATTCGGCCAGATATTCTCTGCCGCCCATCAGTTCTGCGATGTGTTCGAAGGCTCTGTGTACCGAATCGTTCTGATAATTGCAGAAGGCCTGTATATAGTAGTACATGAGCATCGTTTTGAGCGGTATGGCTGTTCTCTCGTGGAGATCAAAGATGTTTTTTATGTTATAGTCGTCTTTCTTTCTGCAGATCAGCGCATTGACGCAGATCATCAGAGGGACACCGTAGGTTTTTCTCCTGACCTTGCTTTTGTCGATGGTCCAGCTGAACATATCCGAGGTGTCAATGACCTCAGGAAGCTGGTGGAGATAGCCTTTGTCGACCAGCGCAGTCAGGGCGACGGCATCGTATATGTAAATATCTCCGTCCATGCCGGGCTGCTGTTTGTAGCAGTTCCAGTTGATAAATTCAAGAGGGCGTTCATGTCCTGTTTCCCGGAAGCGCTGTTCCAGCCGACGGCAGAAGTGAGCGGTATCGGTGAAATCATAGTAGTAGTAAATTATGACAGGGGTATTGTCTTTCATCGCTCATCTCCAATCACCGCATGATGGCTCATATTCCAAAGGTCGGTTTACCGGGATGATTGTATCATATCCTGCCATGGAGCACAAGAAAGCTTTTTTCCTGCGACCTGACAAAAGAGATTTTACTGCTGAAGACTCAAATGGAACGACAGCCCGGAAGGGAGGGCATTCAAAAGAGTATTCTGCGCAGGTTCTCAGGCATGGAGTTGAACATCATCCTTGAACAGTGCCACAAACTGGAGGAGGCCGGGATTGACTACTGGATGACCTTCCTCAACGGAGTCACGGGCAGATCTCACAGTCGTGAACATGCGCTCAACTCAGCGAAGATCTTCAGTCAGTGCAGGCCGATGCTGGTCGGGACAGGGGGGCTGACGCTGTTCCCGGGGACACCGCTGCTGGAGGAAGCACAGCGTGGTGAGTTTGATCCTCTCACAGAGAAAGAAATGCTGGAAGAACTGAAGCTCTTCGTTGAGAACCTGAACTGTGACTGTTCTTTCATCACACACCATACGGTCGCAGCAAATCTGACCGGGCCAAACTTCCTTAGCCGAAAAGAAAAGATTGTTGCCGCTCTTGACAATACGATCCGGCATGGAGATATGGACCGGATGGCCACAATCCGTCAGAACAAGAGGACACTTTAAGAAGGGGAGACAGCTGCATACATCTTGCAGGAGGATTATCAAAAAAACCACTGGCCATGCCGGTGTTTTTTTAATAATATCATACCTTGAGAATAAAAACAGCTCTCCCCAAGAAGCTCCCATCAGGATTTGAAGGGCTTTAGGGGAGAGCGGGAAAACGAAAGTGGGGACTTTATGAGTCCTGACCGCCTTTCGCAAATATGGAGAAGACGAGCTTATAAGTGAGGGCTGATGAGGACGCCGAAGCATACATCCGTCAGAAAGTGGGCGTTCATGTGAATCCTGTTATAGCCGTATACGACGATCCAGACGATTGCGAAGGCAAAGATCAGGTTTTTGAGATACGCTTTTTTGCCATAAAATAACCTCATTCCATGAGTTGTGACAGGCAAAGCGGTCACCTGTTTTTTAATAGTCTTTCCTGTTGTACATCCCGAAGACCGCAGCTGCAAGAAGTTTTTTGCGGTCAAAACAGGGCAGTTTCATGAAACTCTTTTTTTCCGTACATGAATTTCGCGCTTATGAAAGCCTTTGCCCGAGAGCACAGAGTTCTATTCGATCTTCGGCAGACTCCACCGATAGTGAACGGCCATGTTCCTTAGAACCATGTTCAAGCCGGCGCCGATGAGCATGGATGGCAGGGAGCCTAACCATGACCAGCAGACGGCGCAGACGACGGCACCGATCAGGGAGGCACATGCATAAAAGTGCTTCACAAAAACATAGGGTGTGTTGCCTGCAAGGACATCTCTCAGAATGCCGCCGCCGACACCGGT
>CADAPN010000040.1 GCA_902789835.1 Oscillospiraceae bacterium | reverse complement strand
GAACAGACCATGAAAATCTATGATATTTCACAGGAAGTTTTCGGCTGCCAGGTATTTCCCGGCGACCCGGCGCCGGAAAAAAAGCTGCTCAGTTCTCTGGAAAATGGTGACTTGTGTAACCTGACAGCCTTCCGTATGTGCGCTCATAACGGCACACATGTGGATGCGCCGTTTCATTTCGTCAAAGGCGGAAAATCCATCGACGCCATAAGCTTAGATACCTTCGTAGGACTGGCTTATGTCGCAGAGCACCGGGGGATCGTCTCCGGTGAAGATGCCGACAGAATACTTGAAAAAGCGAGCGGACAGAACCCGGAAGCCGCAAAGAGAATTCTGATAAAGGGCGCCGCCGTCGTCTCTTCGGAAGCGGCAAAAGTATTTGCCTCGAAAGGGATTCGCCTCCTGGGGAATGAATCCCAGACGGTCGGCCCTGAAGATGCGCCGATGGAAGTACATCTTATTCTTTTGGGAGCCGGCGTTGTGCTGCTCGAAGGGATCCGTCTGGCCCGGGTTTCAGAGGGAGTCTATTATTTAAGCGCGCTGCCGCTGAATCTGGCCGGCGCTGACGGATCGCCGTGCCGGGCTGTACTGATCCCGGTGGAAAGTTAACTTGAAATTTATGGAGGGAAAAAGATCTATGAAAAAAATCGTATCGCTAATCATTGCTGTGCTTTCTGTCTTTCAGTTAATGGGATGCAGTTCGAAAACAGCTTCCGAAGTGACAATAGATTACGGACATTCCGAGATCTATTCTCAGATAAAAGCTGAATTCAGCAAGTGGGACGGCTGTGAGCTTCACAAAATCGCTTACAGTTCCGACGAGGAATGCAATGCGGACAACATATCCTGGATGAATCAGCTGGAAGAAGGAAATGATGCAAAAGAAACATTCACACAGTGCATCATGTTTACCAGTGAATTTCACTCTCCGAAAAAAGGCGGAGGGGCGTGGAACCCGGATCAGGAATACACCGACTGGCAGTGGTGGCTTGCACGCGCTGACGGCGGTCAGTGGAAATTGATGACCTGGGGATATTAAGAAGCCGACAGCATAAAAGACCGTCTCTCATCCTCTGAGAGACGGTCTTGTGCGGTATAAACAGAGCAGATAGTTGTTTCGGGCTTACCTGTAAATCGTGGGATAAACGGTAAGCTGCTGGCCGACTCGGATCATGCTTGGATCTGCAATGTTGTTCCACTGGGCAATCTGCATGAAGTTGACGCCGAAGCGGGAGGCGATGCCGATCAGGGTGTCTCCGGAGGCCACGGTATAGACGATGTAGTTTCCGTGGTCAACAAAGCTGCCGTTGGCATAAGGGGTGCCGCCGCTTACGTCTTCGAGGGTTTTTTCTGTGTCGATGGCCATTTTTAAACTCCTTTCGTCATTTCGTATTATTACTCGGATGCCGCGCGGGCTTCCGTGATTGCTCGGACTGTATCGCTTTAATTCTTTTTGCCCTTGTCGGCGAAGCGCATCAGCAGGTCCAGAATCTTGAGATAGACCCAGAGAACCGTGAAGACCAGACCGAAGGCCGCGGACCACTCGTACTCCTTGGGGTAGCCCTGCTCTACACAGGTCTGAATCAGGGAGAAATCACTGATCAGAAACAGAGCGGCGATCACCAGGCCGATCACATCCAGCGTGACGGAGAGGGCGGCGTTCTGAATCAGGGCCATTGCATAGGGGCGGGTGGCAGGGATCACAAACCCGATTCCCGTGAAAAACGCGATCCCCAGGGAACCCAGGAACAGGGAGAGCAGAACCATGCGATACTTTTTGCCGTCTCTGATGCGGCCGGAGGTGTACAGGCGGCTCATGACCGCGATGACCGCGACGGTGAGCAGAAGGGCTTCCAGACCCAGATACTCATATCCCTTCAGCACGTCAAAAACGAGGAAGGAAATGACATAGCCCTGGCTGATGGAATACAAGGTGCCGGTAACCGGGATTGTTTTTCGCAGAAAGATTCCCAAAAGCTCGGCGATGAAGCCGACGGCCATCACGGCGGTCAGGATGAGGGCCTCTGTCTTCGTGAGGGTAATGGTAAACTTGTCATAAACCGTGAACGTCTGCCATACGGCATCCCCGGCGAAGATGGCCTGCGCCAGAATCTGAAGCACAATGCCCACCAGCGTCATCAGCAGGAAGAAGCCGGTCTTGGAGGCGATTCCGGAGTAGGTTGCGGCATCATTGATCTCCGCACGTTCGGTCACTCTGCTCAGCCGGCTCAGGACCGGGTTGGAATGAAGCAGAGTCGTGGCGGATCTGTTTTCCATCGCAAGAGTATTCATTGTACATTGCTCCTTTCGATATTCGTGAACTATCATTCTGTAAAACGTAATCTTTTGTTTACAGGCATAATATATCACAGCTTATGTCACAGGACAAGCACACAAAAATCGAGAATTGTCATTGTGCTTTTTGCCGGAATATGATAGATTAAAGAAACAGGAATCATACGTTTCCGTGCGGAATGAACTGCGCAGCAAAAGGATGTGCGATATGCAGACAAATTATGAAAACGGAATACTTACCCTGATACCGCCGGAGCATGTGGATGCCGTCAATGCGACGGATTTTCAGACTGAAGTCATGGAACAGCTGGAAAAATGTCAGCCTGACGCCGTCGTGCTGGACTGCGACCGGGTGAACTATATGAGCAGTGCGGGACTGCGGGTGGTGCTCCGGGTGAAACAGAAGGTTGACCGGACCAGCCTGATCAACGTCCGTCCCGATCTTTACGATATCCTGGACGTGACCGGATTTACAGAGATGATGGAGGTCCAGAAGGTCTATCGCATGATCTCCCTGCAGGACTGTGAGATCATCGGCCAGGGGGCAAACGGAAAGGTATACCGTCTGGATCGGGAAAACATCATCAAAGTCTATCGGAAAGATGCCCTTCCGGCCATTCAGCGCGAGCGGGAATTGGCCCGGGCTGCTTTCGTCCTGGGGGTTCCGTCGGCCATTCCGTATGATGTGGTCCAGATCAAAGAAGGCGGTTATGGCACGGTTTACGAACTGCTGAACGCGAAAACCTTTATTCAGGTATTCAAAGACGGTGAAAAGAGTATGGATGAGCTTGCGGAGATGAGCACGTCGCTCCTGAAGCTGATTCATTCACGGATTGTGAAGCAGAGCTTTGTGCCTTCGATCAGGGATACGGCGCTGAAGTGGACAGAAACCGCGAAAGCCGGCCTGCCGGAAGAAGTGTATGAGAGACTGTACGCGATGATCGAGGCGGTTCCGGATGACCGGCACATGATCCACGGCGACTATCACTACCGAAATATTATGTACCAGGACGGGGAGACCCTGCTGATCGATATGGATAAGCTAAGCCACGGACATCCCGTCTTCGAGCTGGCGGCCATGTACAACGCCTATTGCGGTTTCAGTACGGTGGATGCTGCCGCGGGAGAACAGTTTTTGGGGATTCCGAATGAAACGGCCGCCCTTCTCTGGCGCGGTCAGCTGGAGCGATACCTGGATACGAAAAGCGAACAGGCGGTGCGGGAAGTGGAGGAGAAAGCGGCGGTCGTCGGGCACATTCGCCTTCTGCAGCACTATATCCGCAGAAACGGCCTCGACACCGAGGAGGGGCGCAGAAAGATTGCAGTTTCCCGTACCGTGCTGGAGGAACTGCTCTCCCATGTGAATACGCTGGAGTTCTGAGATATTATTCGTATCGTTTAGAACCGGAAAACAGAACGGATGAAGGGAAGGGATTTGTTGGAAAAAGAAGAGGGCATCGTAAGGCTTTCCAAACCGATCAAAAAAGGGCTTCTGCGCCTGGTATTCAGCAGGTTTTTCGTGATTGCCCTGCTGGCGGTTATGCAGATCGCGATTCTGGTAAGCGCTTATGTTTATTTTACGGATAAGCTGCCGATCCTGATCAATCTCATGCGGCTGTTCTCCCTTGCGATGGTGGTCTACCTGTTTAACTGCAAGATGGACTCCTCCGCCAAGCTGACCTGGATGTTCATCATTGCGATTCTTCCGCTGGCCGGAGCTGCGTTTCTGTTGTTTACGCAATCGAACTTCGGACACCGGCTGGAGTGCAGACTGGTCGATGAACAGATTCAGACGAGCCGGGAATTCCTGAAACAGCCGGAGAATGTCCTCGAAAAGCTGGCGCATGACGGCTCCGGCGTCGACGACCTCTGCCACTATCTCAACCGAAGCGGATGCTTCCCGCTGTTCGAACACACCGCGGTGCGGTATTTCCCGCTGGGCGAAGACATGTTCGAGGCCATGCTCGAGGAGCTGGAAAAGGCGGAGAAGTTCATCTTCCTGGAGTATTTCATTATCCAGGAGGGATATATGTGGGGGCGGGTTCTGGACATCCTGACACGCAAGGCGAAGGCGGGGGTCGAGATCCGGGTTTTATACGACGGCATGTGTGAGATGTTCACGCTGCCGGTCGGCTACTGGAAGCTTCTGGAAAAAGTCGGAATCAAAGCGAGACCCTTTTCGACGATCAAGCCCATTGTTTCCTCTCACTACAACTACCGTGACCACCGTAAAATCCTTGTGATTGACGGCAAGGTGGCGTTCACCGGCGGTGTCAATCTTGCCGACGAGTACATCAACCGCATTGAGCGTTTCGGGCACTGGAAGGATACGGCGGTTATGCTGAAAGGGCCTGCCGTCAAAAGCTTCACCCTGATGTTTCTTCAGATGTGGTACGTCGGAAACAAGGAGCCGGATTACGAGAGCTTTCTGGGGGAGACAGAGGAATTACCCGAGGCGAAGGGCTATGTCATGCCCTACTGCGACTCTCCTCTGGATGGAGAAAAGGTAGGAGAATCGGTCTACATCGACCTCCTGAACCGGGCCACGGACTATGTCCACATCATGTCGCCCTATCTCATCCTGGACGGAGAGCTCGAGAATGCCATGCGCTTTGCCGCGGAGCGCGGTGTGGATGTGAAGCTTATTCTCCCAGGGATTCCGGATAAGAAGGTGGCGTATGCTCTTGCAAAGACGCATTACAGGTCGCTGACAGAGTCCGGGGTGAAGATCTTCGAGTATACGCCTGGCTTTGACCATGCGAAGGTGTTTGTCAGTGATGACACCAAGGCTGTGGTCGGTACGATCAACCTGGACTATCGCAGTCTCTACCATCACTTTGAATGCGCCGCGTATCTGTACCGGACGGAATGCATCCCGGAGATCGAGAAAGACTATCTGGAAACGCTGGCTAAGTGCCGCAGGGTCACCGACGAGACGATCCGAAAGGAAAAAATAACGACGAAACTCATCGGTCAGACGGTGAAGTTCATGTCTCCACTGATGTAAGAGCCGGTTTTTTGAAGGTCTGATGAAAGTGAGGAACGGTGTGACACTTGTGTGACGGTTCCGGTGCTATGATAAGCTCACAAAACAACAAAGGAGAAAACAATCATGACAAACATCATCAATGACAACGAACTGAACCAGGTCAGCGGCGGCTGGCAGTATGCAAACGGCAGCTTTGTCAACTATGGCAGCTACATCGTCTACACCGTGGCCCCCGGCGATGTCCTGAGCGGAATCGGCCAGCGCTTTGGCGTTTCCTACATGCAGATTGCCCAGTGGAACAACATCAAGAACCCGGACATCATCAGCATCGGCCAGAAGCTCACCATCTATCCGGCTGTGATCCGCTGAACCGAACAGAATCGGAACAGATCATCCTCGCTCAAACGGGCGGGGATTTTCTTTTGGACCCTTTGGGATGGGAAGAGAAACGGCCGAAGGATCGGAAAAGAAAGTATTTGATTTTACAGGACAATACTTTTATAATAGAAAAGACAAACGATTCCAGATATGACGGAGGTAGAGTGCGAAATGAAGCAAATCGCGTTCAAGAAGGATGACGTCATCTGCCGCCAGGGGGAGATCGGCGCATGTATGTACTGCATCCGAAGCGGCAGTGTCGCGGTGTATACCAATTACGGCACGGATCGGGTCAGAAAGCTTGCAGAGCTGAAGGAAGGCGAGTTTTTCGGCGAAATGGAGCTGATTGAGAATGAGCCGCGTTCGGCTACGGTGGTGGCGCTGACCGACGGCACGCTGCTTGATGAGATTACCGAGAACACCTTCCTGGATTATTTTGAACAGGATCCGGTCAAGGTTTTCATGATCCTTCAGCAGCTCAGCCAGCGCCTGCGGAAAACAACAAAAGACTATCTGGAGGTCTGCCACGCGATCTGCGATGTGACGGAGCAGCCGGACGGCGTTCCGATGGACCCGGAACTGCAGGCGCGGCTGCTGGCGATTCAGAACGAATACATGATGTTCAACATGTCCGGTCTGCGATTTTACTGAACCGGATCGGAAGAAAGGACAGAATCGATTCATGAAAACTCATATCTATCATAAAGGCGAAGTGGTTTTTTCCCAGGGGGATGAATCCCATACCATGTTTGAAATCCAGAGCGGGCAGATCGGCATCTACGCCAACTACAAAACCCCGAAAGAAAAACAGCTTGCGGTCTTCGGAAAGGGCGAAACCTTCGGCGAGATGGGCCTGATCGAAAACGAGCCCCGCAGTGCCACGGCCGTTGCCCTCGAGGATCAGACGGAAGTCGAGGAAATCAACGCGGCGGAGTTTTCCGACTATTTTGAGGAAAAGCCCGTACAGGTCTTCCTGCTGGTCAAGCAGCTGAGTCACCGCCTCCGCGAGACAAACAAAAATTATGAAGAGGCCTGCCGTACGGTTTCCGAAACTGTCCAGGCAGAGAAGAAGGGCGAAGAGAGAAGTGGCGGATTAAAGAGCAAGCTGAAGTTCTTTGCGGATGTCTACCGCGGCTTTATAAACGGCGAAAAGGCGGACTGAGCCGCCGGGCGGAGAGGAATGGGAAACAAGAACGGTACAATTGAACTGACGGTCCTCGGAACACGCGGATCCATTCCCATCAGCCGTCCGGACAGCGCGGAGTTCGGCGGACAGACCTCCTGCTATATGATACGGGCCGGAGAGGAAACCATTTTTCTGGACGGGGGGAGCGGCCTCGTCAGCGCCCCGACGCATTTTGACAAAGCGCCGTCGATCCTTCTGAGTCATTTTCATCTGGACCATGTGATCGGACTTGCCATGTATCCGCGTCTGCTGGAGAAGGGGAGCGAGACGGTCCTGTACTGCCCGGTGCTCACGCCGAAGGGGGCCAAAGAGATCCTGGACGGGGTCTTTTCTCCGCCGACCTGGCCGCTGAGCCTGACGGAATATGCCGGAACGATCACCCTGCGCACGATGTCGCGGCGGTTTCAGATCGGCGAGGTCACCGTCGAGACCATGGCGGGCTATCACCCCGGCGGATCGGTGATCATGCGCCTGACCTACGGGGGAAAGTCGCTGGTCTATGCGACGGACTGTGAACCGGATGAAATCGGACTGGTGGAACTGGCGGATTTCTCGCGAAACGCGGATCTGCTGCTGCTGGACGGCCAGTATACGGAAGAAGAATACCGGAAGAGAATCGGCTTCGGACATACAAACGCAGCCATCGGGCTGAAACTCAAGGCGTGTACCGATGTCGGGCAGCTTTGGCTGATCCATCACGACCCGCAGAGCACTGACGCTGAGCTTCTGGCCCGGGAGCGTGCGATCGGCCGGGATGACGTACGCTTTGCCAGAGAAGGGGAGACGATCTGCCTATGACTGCGGAAGAAAGTAAACTGATCCAGGAGCTGAAAGCGGAGAACGCCGAACTGAAAGAAAGTCTCCGGAAACAGGATGAGGCAATGCGCCGGACGATGGCAAGCTACCTGACGGACGAAGTGCTGGAGGAGGTCCTGGAGAAGGGGAAGAACGTTCGGATCGGCGGAGAGCGCCGCGTCGTCACCATGATGTTTACGGATATCCGCAGATCGACGCAGCTTTCCGAGAGCATGAACGCAACGGACTTCATCAAAATGCTGAACCATTATCTCGAAGAGATGATCGAGATTGTCAACTCCTGGCAGGGGAATATTCTGAGCTTTGTCGGCGACGCCATTGTGACGGTGTTCGGCGCGCCCCGGCCGAATGAGGATGCGGCCAGGGATGCGGTGGCCTGCGCGGTGGCGATGCAGCGGCGCATGCCGATGGTCAACGCCTGGAATGCCGCCCACGGCTATCCGAATCTCTCCATGGGCATCGGCATCCACACGGGGGAAGCGATTCTTGGGAACATCGGCTCCCAGACACGCGCAAAGTATGATATGATCGGCCGGAATGTCAATCTGGCCTCGCGCATTGAAGGCTTTACGGGCGACGACGAGATCCTCATTTCGACAGAGACCCTGGAAGCGGCCGGAAATCAGGTGATCCTGAACCCCAAGGGGGAACGATGGGTCCGCCCGAAGGGGATTCAGACGGACATCCTGATCCACCAGGTGATCGGCTACGGCAGCCGGAAGATCCAGACGGAAGAAGCGTCGACGGCGACGCCGGACATGCCGGGGCCGGAGGAGACCTTCGAGTGGGAAGATCTGGATGAAGGGACGCTCGGCGGGGAAAACGGATGAAGCGCCTGCAGCTGCTTTGCGGGCTGGCGCTGGCCCTGCTGCTGGGCCTTTTCTCCGGCTCCGCGTCGGCGGATTACCGGATCGCGGTGGCCAGCGACCCGCATTATATCGCTCCCGGCCTGACAGACGGCGGACTGTATTATCAGAGCGTGCTTGCTTCCGGTGACAGCAAGTTTATGCCCTATTCGAAAGAAATTCTGGATGCCTTTGTCGAAGAGCTGCTCACCGCCGAGGAAGTGCCGGATGCGCTGCTGCTGACCGGGGACCTCACCTTCAACGGGGCTGTGATGAGTCACGAGGCTCTGGCGGAAAAGCTCCGCCCGCTGAAGGAGGCGGGGATCCGGGTGCTTGTGACGACGGGCAACCATGACGTGTATAACCTCAACGCCGCCCGCTTCGAAGGGGAGAGCTTCACCCGCGTCCCCTTTGCCACAACGGAACTGTTCCGGGAAATCTACGGCGATTTCGGCTTTGACGATGCCGTGTCGACGGCGCCGGATTCCCTGAGCTATATGGCCGCGCTGGGGGATCGGCTGCGGGTCCTGGTTCTGGACTTCAACACGCTTGAGCATTTCTACGGCATCTCGGAGGAGACCCTGGCCTGGGCGGAGGAACAGCTCCGCACCGCTGAGCGGGACGGTGTGCCGGTGATTGCCGCCGGCCATCAGAATCTCTTCCGACACAGCCTCTTTTACGACGGATATGTCATTGCCGGCGCCGAACGCCTGGCGGACCTGCTGCGGACTTACGGCGTGCGGCTGTTTTTGAGCGGGCACCTGCACATTCAGCACATCCGCACCGAGGGGGACCTGACCGAGATCGCCAGCTCCGCGCTCTGCTCCTGGCCCTGCCAGTACGGTATGCTCACGTCAAAGGACGGAATCTGGTCCTACGAGACCAGGCGCCTTGACATGGCCGCCTGGGCGGATCGTAACGGGAGAACGGAACCGGTGTTCCAGGACTTCCAGGCCGCTGCGGCCGAGTACATGTCCTCCCACTCCAAAATTACGCTCCCGCCCGACACCGAAGAAGCGGCGCGGGAGAGAATGCTGAACTGGATGCGGGAGCTGAACCTTGCCTATTTTGCCGGCGATCTTCGGAACGTTTCGGCGAATGATCCGGACGGGAGCCTCGCTGCGGCCTGGCTCCGGCCGACGGATCTGACGGCGGCCTACGTCGCCGGTGTTCTGGAAGAACTTGGAAGCGATTACACGGTTTGGACCGAGACGGCCCAAGCCGAATAAACGGAGGAAACAACATGGGAAACATTATTACCGTAAGCCGTGAGTTTGGAAGCGGCGGACGTGAACTGGGAAAGCGTCTGGCGGATGAGCTCGGCTACCGCTACTATGACCGGGAGATCGTCACGGCCCTGTCCGAGCAGACCGGAATGGACCCGAATTTCCTGGACCACCAGCTGGAGAGCAGTTCGGCCCGGGTGCGTTACCCCATCCATTTTGCGCAGAGCTTTTCCCAGATCGCCGCGGTTTCCGATACCGCAATGCACATCCTCTCTCTGGAGACCAAGCTCATCCGGGAACTTGCCGCGAAAGACGACTGCATCTTTGTCGGCCGGGCTGCGGATGCCCTGCTGGAGGAACAGAATCCCTTCAAGCTCTTCGTTTATGCCGACGAAGCCTCCAAGCTTGCCCGCTGCCGCAGCAGGGCTTCGGAGAGTGAAAAACTGACCGATCGCGAGATGCTCCGCCAGATGAAGCGGATTGACCGCTCCCGTGCGGAGTTCCACGATATTATTGCCTCGCACCCCTGGGGGGAGCGGCAGGCGTATCACCTCTGCATCAACACCACCGGCGTGCGGATCCGCGAACTGATTCCCGCCGTGGCGGAGTATTACCGGCTCTGGTGCCGCGGCCGTGAGGCCTGAGCACGGAAATTTGCATTATTCCTTTGAAAAACCATACACTTTTCCGGAACTGACCTTGACAAGAACCGCTCCTGCCCATAAACTGAGAGCGGTTTTTATACGGCCGAACGCTTGTGACAGCGCTCCGGCCTTTTGAAACGAATCTCTCTCCCCGGCGGAGACGGGGAGAAACAAAAGGGAAATAGTGTCGTTACGACGGCCATTTATGAGGGGGAAAACACATGAAAGTCAGAGAAAACCTGATCCGTCTGTGTGAAAAGATCAACGACGGACACTATAAGATCACGCCCGACTGCGCGGAATACAAGGTCTTTGAACAGTGGATCACCGACGAGCAGATCGCGGTCATGCTGGCGCTGACAAGCATGAAGCCCGGCTTTGTTCCGATGATCGCCCGGAAGGCGGGCATGTCGGTGAAGCGCACGAGAGAAGTCCTGCACGAGATTACCGACATTGGCCTCTGCGTCCAGGTCATCGTTCCCAAGGTGGGACTGGAGATCTATCTGCTGCCGCCCTATACCCCCGGCATTTTTGAATTCCTGCTCATCAATGAGAAGTTCTGCATCGCGCATCCGGAGATTGCCTATGCCTTCCACCAGCATGCGACCACCAGCCAGATCGAGCATGCCCCCAACACCCCGATGGGTGCCGGCATCATGCGCGTGATCCCGGTGGAGAGCGCGATTCCGGCGGACGCCGAGAAGATCGATAACGAGCGCTGCAGCAAGTACATCGAGGAGAACGAAGGCCACCTGAGCGTGACGCCGTGCCAGTGCCGCCGCGTCCGCAAGATGATGAACGAAGGAAGCGGCGATCTGGACGAGGGCCTGTGCATCTTCATGGGCCATGTGGGCGATATGTTCAACCACACCGGCAAGGGTCGTCCCGTGTCCGTTGCCGAGGCCAAGGAGCTTCTGCAGAAAGCCGAGGACCGCGGCTGTGTCCATCAGATCACGACCCTGCATCAGGGGGAGACCTTTGCGATCTGCAACTGCATGCCGGAGAGCTGCCTTGCCCTCGGTGTGTCCCAGTATTACAACACCCCTGCAACCTCCAAGAGCAACTACGTGGCCGAGATCGACCACGAAAAGTGCGTCGCCTGCGGCCAGTGTACCGACCGCTGCGCCAACAATGCCATCCAGATGGGCCAGAAGCTCTGCGCTTTGACGCCCATTGAGCACAAGCCCCATGAGCTTCCCGATGACATCGAGTGGACGCCGGAGCACTGGAACCCCGACCACCGCTCCAACCGCGAATATGTTGCGCCGGAAGGCACGGCCCCCTGCAAGACCGCATGTCCCGCGCATATTGCCGTTCAGGGCTATCTGAAGCTTGCCGCCCAGGGGAGATACCTCGAGGCGCTGGAGCTGATCAAGAAAGAAAACCCGCTGCCCGCCGTCTGCGGCCGGATCTGCAACCGCAAGTGCGAGAGCGAATGCACCAGAGGAAACCTGGACCGCGCCATTGCCATCGACGAGGTGAAGAAGTTTATCGCTGACCGCGAGCTGGAGCGTGACACCCGCTTCGTCCCCAAGAAGCTCTATGATTTCAGCGACAAGAAGATCGCCGTGATCGGTGCCGGCCCTGCCGGGCTCAGCTGCGCTTACTTCCTCGCGGCGGACAACTATCGCGTGACGGTGTTCGACAAAAACGAGCTCCCCGGCGGCATGCTCCGCTACGGGATCCCGTCCTTCCGTCTGGAAAAGACCGTTCTGGACGCCGAGATCGACGTACTCAAGGAACTTGGCGTGATCTTCCGCTGCGGCGTCGAGGTCGGAAAGGACATCACCGTTCAGCAGCTGCGTGAGCAGGGCTATGACGCCGTCTATCTCGCCGTCGGTGCCCAGAAGTCCGCTGCACTGGGCATCCCCGGCGAGGACCTGAAGGGTGTCTGGGGCGGAATCGACTTCCTGCGCGAAGTGAACGCCGGCGCACGGCCTGCCGTCGGCAAGAAGGTCGTCGTCATCGGCGGCGGCAACGTCGCCATGGATGTCGCCCGTACCGCGGTGCGCCTCGGCGCAAGTGTTACGGTGGCCTACCGCCGCAAGGAGAGCGACATGCCCGCCGATCCGGACGAAGTGGCCGAGGCAAAGGAAGAAGGGGTTCAGTTCCTCTTCGAGCATAAGCCGGAAGCCATTGAGGGGAAAAACGGCAAGGTCACCGCACTGCGCTGCGAGGGCGACAAACTTGTCAAATGTGACACCGTTCTTGCGGCCATCGGCCAGCGCATCGACCTGGAGGGCCTGGACCTCGGCGAACTGAAGACGGATGAAAAGGGCCGCGTGGTGGCGGATTCCGTCACCTATCAGACCGCGCAGCCGGACATCTTCGTCGGCGGCGACGTGCTCACCGGACCGAAGTTTGCCATCGACGCGATCGCCCAGGGCAAGCAGGCGGCCATCTCCATCCACCGCTATGTCCAGCCGGGGCAGAGCCTGACGCTGGGCCGCGACCGCCTGACCTATCATGCCTTTGACATGGAAAACGTCGACTTCGACACGGTAAAGCGGACAAACAGCACCGAAGGACGCCAGGTTCCCGGCAAGTCGGAAGAGAAGGCGAAGACCTTCCGCGACGACCGCCTCACCTTCACCGAAGAGCAGGTGAAGAAGGAAACGGCCCGCTGCCTCGGCTGCGGCGCTTCCTTCGTCGACCCGAACAAGTGCCTGGGCTGCGGCGTCTGCACCACGCGATGCAAATTCGACGCCATCCACCTGCGCAAGCGCACCTATGTGGAGAGCATCGATTACTTCGACCGTCCGAAGGCGCTTCCGGAGTTCATCGCCGGACGCCAAAAGCGCATCGAGATCCGCAAGGCGGCGGAGCGCTGAAAAAACAGAGAAAAAACCATTGACACAAGCAGGGAAAAGTGTTATATTACCTGCGCCGCATTGAAAGGGCCGAAGTGAACCTCGCGTTCCGCCCTGAGAGCGAGACCTGAAAAGAGGGAGGATATTCCAGTGAAGCATGCCGTTATTATGACCGGTGGCAAGCAGTATCGTGTTGCCGAGGGCGACGTGATCTATGTCGAGAAGCTCGATGCAGAAGCCGGCTCTACGGTCACCTTTGACAAGGTTCTGTGCGTGGTGGACGAAGCGAACGCCACTGTCGGTACGCCTGTTGTCGCCGGTGCGACCGTTACCGCGAAGGTTGAGAAGAACGGAAAGTCTGCAAAGGTTCGCGTCTACAAGATGAAGCCGAAAAAAGGCTATCGCCGGACGCAGGGCCACAGACAGCCCTATACCAAGCTCACGGTAGAAGCGATCAACGCGTAAAAAATCATCAACAGGTTTAACGATGGAGGTGTAACCAGATGGCTCATAAAAAAGGTATGGGTTCTACCAAGAACGGCCGTGACAGCGAGTCTAAGCGTCTCGGCGCCAAGCGTGCGGATGGCCAGTTCGTCCTGGCAGGCAACATTCTTGTCCGTCAGCGCGGTACAAAGATTCATCCCGGCACCAATGTCGGCAAGGGCAAGGATGATACCCTGTTCGCACTTGTTGACGGTACCGTTAAGTTCGAACGCCTGGGCAAGGATCGT
>CADAPN010000039.1 GCA_902789835.1 Oscillospiraceae bacterium | reverse complement strand
TTCTGCAGCGCGCGGATGAACGTCGCGCCTGCGGAACCGCTTGTATGGACGTGATGAAAACTATATCATAAATCGGCAAAAATGAGAAGAATAAAATGAACGCCCGGACTGCCGAAAACAAAAACAGACGCCTCGGAGAGGCGTCTGTAAAGAAGCGATTGCAGAATCAGCGCTTGCTGAACTGAGGAGCGCGACGGGCTGCTTTGAGACCGTATTTCTTACGCTCTTTCATTCTCGGGTCACGGGTCAGAAGACCGGCGGCCTTGAGTGCGGGACGATAGCTCTCATCGAGGACGACGAGGGCACGGGCGATGCCGTGGCGGATGGCGCCGGCCTGGCCGGACACGCCGCCGCCCTTGACGGTGGCTTCGACGTCAACCTTGCTCACGGTGTTGGTGGTGACCAGGGGCTGACGAACGATGAGCTTCAGGGTCTCGAGACCGAAGTAATCGTCGATCTCACGGCCGTTGACGGTGATGACGCCGCTGCCGTTGGGGATGAGGTGAACGCGGGCCACGGAGGACTTCCGACGGCCAGTGCCGTACATATAGGGCTTCTTGGTCTTATAGGTTGCCATATTCGTTTACCTCCTTAGAAATCCCAGACTTCGGGCTTCTGGGCGGCGTGGGTGTGCTCAGAGCCGGCGAAGATGCGAAGACGCTTGAGCTGCCACTGGGCGATGGTGTTCTTCTGCAACATGCCGCGGACGGCAAGACGCATGGCCAGGTCGGGCTTCTTCTCCATCAGGGTCTTGTACTGGGTTTCCTTCAGTCCGCCGGGATAACCGGAGTGGGTACGATAGTACTTCTGCTCCAGCTTCTTGCCGGTGAGGACGGCGTCCTTGGCGTTGATGATGATGACGTAGTCGCCGCAGTCAACATGCGGGGTGTAGTCGGTCTTGAGCTTGCCGCGAAGCAGATCAGCGGCGAGGGCGGCCGTCTTGCCCATGGGCTTGCCGGCGGCATCAAGAACGTACCACTTGCGGGCCGCAGCGGCCTGCTCCTTGGTTACCAGGGTAGTAGACATGTTCTTCCTCCGAAAATAACATAATGTTTGACAATTTCAGGGCGACGGGGAACGGGGCGTCCCCGAACGCGCTTCATCTTTATACCACAAGGCAGCAGGCTTGTCAACGGAAAACTTTTCAAACAAATTGAAATCTCTTTAATTCTTCGGAAATCTCTCAAAACCTTGAGAATTCAAAAAATGAATTTTCAAAAATCGGGCATCTCAGGTCTGAGATGCCCGATTCGTTCAGCCGACGCCTCCGTCGATGAAGAGATATTTGTTCTGGAAGTCCGCCTGGGTCAGGGTGTTGCCGGTTTCCCGGATCTCCAGGTTTTCCGCGACCTTTCGGACGGTGTCCATGCCGAGCTGGCCGCAGACCTCGATAATCCAGCCCTTTTCCTCGTTGGAGAGAAGAACATAATCGTACTCAAGGTCATAGGCGTCGATATGCAGATCCATCTCCGGGATGTCCCGCTCGTCAAAATGCTGTTTTCCATGGAAGCTCAGTACATCGACACCCAGCTCGTCCCAGTGCTCTTCCGTGATATTCTCCGGCGTCTGATAGAGCATCAGCATGGCGCCGCCGTCATTGAACTGGGCCATGGAATAGGCCTCAATCAGGATCGGCTGGCCGATCTCCTTGTACTCTTCCGGGTAGCGGCCGGCATTTTCCGCCCAGCACAGAGACTCGGAAGCAAAGCGCCGAAACCAGGTGTCCTTATCGATCCCGTTCCAGGGCGCACTGCCGGGGAGCTCTTCGGGAAGGTCGAAGGGGAGCCAGCCGGGCCGGAACTCGATCTCCCGGCTCTCCGCAACCGCCGGGAAGGTCAGGACGAGCTTTGCGTCGGACCATTCCAGATAGCCGTTTTCACTGTCGTCCCAGTGAATCTGGAAGGTTTCCTTAGCATCCGGGACGCGGGTGGAGATGGAAAACAGACCGGCGGCAAAGGCCGTAACGGTGAACAGGCAGACAAGAACTGCCGCAATCAGAAGAATCCTGCCGGCCTTGCGTGCGCCGGCCTGCTTGCGTGATGAATCAAGATGCATGAGATTGTCCTCCTTCGTATCGCCGAGGAGGACCGCCGCGGACGCAAGATAGTCATCCGAGATCCCGCTCATGGCGTCGAACAGAGAATTGCGGTTCAGCATAAGCCCTCCTCCTTCAGGTAAGTCTGCAGCTTCAGCCGGGCCCGGCGAAGCACGGTTTTGGTTTTCCCGACGGTCCACCCGGTCCGGGCGCTCAGCTCCGCGTGGGAAGCGGCGTAGAAATACCGTGCGACGAAGGCGTCACGCTCCAGGGGCTTCAGCGCGGCAAGAAAGCGGTTTATCGCCTCCGTGAGTTCATTGGCTTCCACGACTCTCTGCGGATCGGTGCCTCCGGGGATGCACTCTGCAAGCTCATCCAGCACAAGGTCAATCTCGTCAGATTTCTCGTCACACGGGAGAGCCAGGCGGGAAACAGCTTCGGCTTCTCCGGCGGGATGGCGTTCCAGGCGTGCAGCCAGGTGTCGTTGACACATTCCTCCGAGTCTTCGCGGCTGTTCAGAATGCGGTCCGCGACACAGAAGCAGAGCCGCCCGTATTTTGCCTCGGTCTCGGTCAGTGCCGCGGCCTGCCGCAACCGGTACAGATTCAGAATTGCCTCGTCGTCCATCGGTATCCTCCATCGGGTTGAAGAACGTTCTCATCTCTATAGACGCAGAAAAAGGAAAAGCGTTTCACGGTTTGCAGAAAAAATCTGCTGCCGGGTTTCCCGACAGCAGAAGATGCTTTTAAAATGGACGGTAAAACAGGCTTATCCGCCGATCTGGTTCATGTTTCGGGCCGCATGGCTGCGCTCGGTATAGGACAGCTCGCCGTGCCATTTCGGTTTGGAGAGGATAGCCGAACGAAGCGTCTCCACCATGCCGTCATAATCCAGACCCTTTAGAGAGATTTCGTCCGAAGAATGGAGACAGGGCTTGAGCTTCCCGTCGGCGGTGAGCCGGATGCGGTTGCAGTCGGCGCAGAAGTGCGCGCTCACCGGACTGATGAGGCCGACGTTTCCCCGGGCACTGGGAAGCCGGTAAAGCTTCGCGACGCCGCCGTCCGCCGGGATGGGGCTCAAGTCCGGGAGACGGTCGGTCACAACCGTATAAGGAATAAAAGCGTCCGGACCGAAATCCCCGCTGTCGTACATGGGCATAAGTTCAATAAAGCGGACATCCACGGGATACCGCTGCGTGAGAGCGGCGAGTGTGGGAATTTCATCGTCGTTGAAGCCGCCGATCAGGACGGAATTGATCTTGATTTTGTCAAATCCGGCTTCCAGGGAGGCTTCGATCCCGGCCAGGGCGTCTTCCAGGTTTCCAATCCGGGTGATGTAACGGAACTTCTCCGCGTCCAGCGTGTCCAGGCTGATGTTCAGGCGGCGGACGCCGGCTTCACGCAGCGGAGCCGCGAGCTTCGGGAGCAGGGTCCCGTTGGTGGTGAGACAGACTTCCTCGATCCCGTCCACCGCGGCGGCGGCGCGGCAGAGCCCGACGATGTTGCTCTTGACCAGAGGCTCTCCGCCGGTGATGCGGAGCTTTCGGATCCCGAGGGCGGCAGCGGCCCGGATGGCCATGATCATTTCTTCCTGGGTGAGCATCTCCTCATGGCGCTTTTTGCAGACACCATCCTCCGGCATGCAGTAGCGGCAGCGCAGATTACAGAGTTCCGTAACGGAAAGACGGAGATAGGTGATCTGCCGTCCGTAGGTATCGATCATCGTTGACTTCATCTCACTTTGCTGTCCGGGAGGCCGGACCCTGGGTACTTTTATCTTTTGAATTATTCCACAAGCCTTGGATTCTGTCAAGAGGGTGACAAGTTTCTGTAGCGGATGGAAGGGAAGTATGCTATACTGATGCCGGTGATGAAAATGACAAAGGATGCGATTCTGGAACTGCTTCGGCAGCATGCGGATACCTATGTATCGGGGGCAGAGCTGGCGAAAATCCTCTCGGTCAGCCGGACGGCGGTCTGGAAGGGAATGGAGCAGCTTCGGGAAGAAGGCTACAAAATTGACTCCGTAACCAACAAGGGCTATCGGCTCTCATCCGGGAGCGACGTGCTTCGGGAAGAAGACATAAGAAAATATCTTACGGCGGAAGGACTGGACCTGCGGGTATATCGCACGATCACGTCCACCAATACGGTGCTGAAGACGATGGCCGAGGAGGGCGCCCCGGAGGGGCGCTGCCTGATCGCCGGAGAGCAGACGGCCGGCCGCGGCCGCCGTGGGAGAAGCTTCTATTCTCCGCCGGACAGCGGGATCTATCTGAGTGTCCTGCTGCGCCCTGCCCTGCAGGCGGTGGACGCCACAAGCATCACGGCCTGCGCCGCCGTGGCGGTGGCGGAGGCCATTGAGAGCCTCGCCCCGGTGAACGCCCAGATCAAGTGGGTCAACGACATCTATGTGGACGGAAGAAAGGTCTGCGGAATTCTGACGGAGGCCTCGCTGGACTGTGAGAGCGGACAGGTAAACTACCTGATCGTCGGCATCGGGATCAACACCCGGGTTCCGGCGTCGGACTTCCCGGAAGAACTGCGAAGCATCGCGGGCTCCGCGTTCGGAGAAAAGCCGATTCCGGAGCTGCGCTGCCGCCTGGCGGCCGGCGTGCTGAACCGGCTGATGCACTACTACGGAAGTCTTACGGACAAGGCCTGGTTTGACGAGTACAGGAGACGCTCGCTGGTCCTCGGCAAGGAGATCAACATCCTTGCCCCGGGGAAGGAGCCGGAACCCGCCGTGGCGCTGGACCTCGACCGGGACTTTGCCCTGGTGGTGCGGACCGAGAGCGGGGAACTGCGCCGCCTCAATTCCGGAGAGGTCAGCGTGAGACAGCGGACAGAATAACAAACCCCATCCTTCGGGATGCGGAAAACGGAGATGAACCAAAAAACAGAGATCAGGAGTGATAAAAACGTGCTGTACAAACAATTTCAGGATCTTCAGCTCTCGGCACTGGGCTTCGGCGCGATGCGCCTGCCCCTGCTCCCGGACGGATCCGGCACCATCGATCAGACCGAGCTGGACCGGATGGTGGACGCGGCAATAGCGGCCGGGGTCAACTACTTTGACACCGCCCATCCCTACCACGACGGAAAGTCCGAAGGCGCCATCGGCAGATCCCTTGCCAGATATCCCAGAGAGACCTGGCATCTGGCGGACAAGTTCCCCGGACATCAGAATGTCCACGGTGTGAAAGAACTGCAGCCGGCCGAGGTATTTGAAGAACAGCTGCAGCGCTGCGGTGTCGAGTACTTTGACTTCTACCTGCTGCACAATGTCAACGAGCAGTCCATGGCCTATTACTGCAACCCCGAGAAGCACTGTCTGGACTACTTCCTGGAGCAGAAGGCGAAGGGGAGAATCCGGCATCTCGGATTTTCCTGCCACGCCGGTCCGGAGGCCCTGCAGGAATTTGTCGACAGGTGCGGGAAAGATCTGGAATTCTGCCAGATTCAGCTGAACTATGTGGACTGGAAGCTGCAGGACGCGGAAAAGAAGGTGGAGATTCTGCGCAAAGCGGGCCTCCCGATCTGGGTCATGGAGCCGGTCCGGGGCGGAAAGCTCGCCTCCTTCACGGAAGAAACCGAAGCCGAGATGCACGCCCTGCGCCCGGACGAAAGCTGTGCGGCGTGGGCCTTCCGCTGGCTGCAGTCGGTCCCGAAACCGACGATGATCCTCAGCGGCATGTCAAGCCTGCAGCAGATGGAGGAGAATATCAAGACATTTTCCGAGGAAAAGCCGCTGAATGCTGCGGAGCTGGCCGTGCTGGAGAAAATCTCCACAGACATGCGGGGAAAGATCCCCTGCACCGGCTGCCGCTACTGCTGCGCCGGCTGTCCGGTGGGCCTGAATATCCCGATGATCCTGAGCCTGGCCAACGAGCTGCAGGTATCCAGTTCCATGAACCTGATGATGCGCTATTCCGCTCTGGGGGACGGAAAACGTGCGGCCGACTGCATCGCCTGCGGCCAGTGCCGGGAGGCATGTCCCCAGAAGATCGACGTCCCTGCCGAGATGGCGAAGTTTGCCGAGACGATCTCCACCCAGAAGACGTGGGAAGAGGTCTGCCGCGAACGGGCAGAGGCGGCGGCAAAAACCTGATATCAAAACACCCGACTGCCCGATGAAAAACGCGCACTGGATTCAGAAAACTCATCTTTTCAGGGCCGATGAGTTCGTCTGCTCAGCCTGCGGAGCTTCCGTTTCAAAGCCTTGCCAATTCTGCCCGGCTTGTAAAGCGCAGATGAAGAAGACAAAATATGACCCGTCGTGGGTTGATGAGGCTGAGGGGCTTTCCGCTTTGTCAGACGACGATTGGTAATCAACATGGAAAACAGCTTCAGCACCTTGGACATCCGAAAAATCCGGATCGACGACGGCATCCCTGAAACCGAATACTACGCAAGCCTTCCGGCCGTAAGACAAATAGTCCGGGAGCATGGGATTGCCCTGACAAAACCGGTCACGTTCTTTGTCGGAGAGAACGGAATCGGCAAATCGACTCTGATTGAGGCCATTGCGGTCGCGGCAGGCTTTAATCCTGAGGGCGGTACCCGTAACTATAGTTTTTCAACGGCTGATTCCCATTCATCGCTCCATGAACACGTTCATCTGGTACGGGGGATTGATCGCCATTCAGACGGCTATTTCCTGCGGGCGGAAAGCTTCTATAATGCGGCCTCCTACCTGGATACGATGGACAGCAAGGTGCTTCGTTCCTACGGAGGTGAATCGCTGCATAAGCTTTCACACGGTGAGAGTTTTCTCGCTCTGGTCGAGAACCGTTTTTCTTCAGACGGTCTCTTCATCTTAGATGAGCCGGAAGCCGCGATATCACCCATGCGCATGCTCCGATTGCTGGCGGATATTCACGATCTGGCCAAACGCGGAGCACAGTTTATCATCTCTACGCATTCACCGATTCTTATTACGCTTCCCGGGGCAGATATTATCCGCTTTTCCGATGAAGGCCTTGAGCACGTAAACTATCAGGATACGGAGCACTTTCAGGTAACAAAAGACTTTCTGGCAAATCCGGACCGGATGCTGCGAATTCTTCTGCAGGAAGATTAAGAGTTTAAAAAGGCGTTTTATACCACAGGTTTCTTTGCATCAGGAACCGAGCGACAAAAAACAAGTAGAATTGAATAATGAAATACTATGTCACAGCGGATGTTCACGGATTCTACTCCATTCTCCATGACGCTTTGGAGGAAGCCGGTTTTTTCGCAGAAACGCAAGCGCATAAACTCATAATCTTAGGAGATCTCTTTGACCGGGGGACGGAAGCACCCGAGCTGCAGGAGTTTATCCTTAAGCTGATGGAGGAGGACCGGGTTATTCTGGTCAAAGGCAATCATGAAGATCTCTTTGAAGAGATGCTGACCGAAGATGCGGGATTGCCGTACCGCCATCACGTCAGCAACGGAACGTACATGACCGCTCTACAGCTGACCGGCTATGACCCGACAATGGCCCGAATACACAACTACGACTTTGCGGACGCGGCGAAGGAAACCCCTTATTACAAAACCATAATTCCGGCGATGCTGGACTATTATGAGACACAAAACTATGTGTTCACACACGGCTGGATTCCATGCATCCGCGAGCATTTCAGATACTGTTATTGCTCTGACTGGCGAGAATCATCGAAAGAGGCATGGCAGCATGCACGCTGGTATAACGGAATGGACGCTGCCCAAACAGCAGATGAGGAGAAGACCATCTTATGCGGGCACTGGCATTGCTCGTATGGCCATGCAAAATATGAGCAGAAGGGATCAGAACTTGGTCCGGATGCAGATTTCACGCCCTACTATGGGCCGCACGTTATAGCCCTCGACGCTTGTACAGCCCACAGCAAAAGGATAAATGTAATCGTCCTGGAAGACGACCCGCTTTGATCGCATGATACACGACAACGCCCAACCTCTGGCAGAACAGCTAATGCCAGCCCTGCAAAACATTATAAAAGTGTTTTAAAAGTCAATTGGATCAATATTCCGAAAAATGATCAAATTAAACTGCCGCTTGATAAAATGAAAGCTGTCCGGACCGGCTGAATGCTCAGCTCGTCCGGGCAGCTTTTCTGGTATTTGTATCGGGCTTTTTTACCTCGCGGAGGGACAGGTTCTGTTCCTCTGCGATTTTTTTCAGGTCCTCGTACTCAGGCTTCTCGTGAGTCGAACCGTAACCGGAGGAGCGTTTCACATGTACGGAGCCATAGGGGGTTTCCCGCGTCTCAAACTCCCGGGAGAGCGTATACCGGCTGCAGGTATATTCCCGGATGCCGAGGCTGGTCGTGTGGCGGAAGAGACAGGCGAGAAGCTCCTCCCGCTGCTCGGCGCGGCACATGCAGGTCAGCATCACAGCGGGACGGCTTTTCTTCATGCCGATGTTGGTGAAATAAACATCCAGTGCGCCTGCGGCAAAAAGGCGTTCTTGGGCAAAGGCAAGCTCCTCGGCGGTCATGTCGTCGATGTTGCAGGCGAGCTCCAGAACCTGTTCTGTCTCTGCTTCGTTTTCACCGAGCAGCACGCGAATCACATTGGCGCGGGGAAAGTCCTTGAAGCCGGTGCCGTAGCCGATCCGGGAGACGCGCATCGGGGGCATGCTGCCGAAGTGCGTGACAAAGTGCTTCAGCAGGGCGGCCCCGGTGGGGGTGCAGAGTTCTCCGAGAATGTCGCCGGTATAGATGGGGATCCCCTTGAGCAGCTCCTGTGTCGCCGGCGCCGGGACCGGAAGCACGCCGTGGGCACAGCGCACGGTTCCGCTGCCGACATGAACCGGCGAGGCAAAGACCTTCTCGGGTGCCAGTTCGTGCATCAGGTAACAGACCGAGACCACATCCGCCATGGCATCCAGGGAGCCGACCTCATGGAAGTGGATGTTCTCCATGGGGTGGCCGTGAACATGGGCCTCCGCCGCGGCGATCAGGTCATAGACCGCCAGGGCGTTCCGTATGACATCCGCGGGAAGGTCGAGCCCGCCGATAAACGCCCGGACTTCGGTGATGGAGGTATGGTGATGGTGATGATGGTGGTGCGGCTCATCGGCACTCTCTGCGGCGGCATCGGCGACCGGCGTGTGACCGTGGTCGTGGTCATGGTGATGCTCATGGTCGTGATGATGCTCGTGCTCATGATGATGTCCGCCGTCATGGCAGTGCTCGCCTTCGTGCTTGTGCTCGTGAGTGTGTTCTTCGCCTTCCACCTGACCGTCGATGGTGACGGTGACGTGGCTGCCGGAGATGCCGCACTTCTGATCCTTTCGGACGGACAGAACGGCTATTCCGTCAAACGCGCGGTTCAGGGTGTCCAGAACCGCCTCGGGCTGTTCATGCAGTTCCAGCAGAGCGGCCGTCAGCATATCGCCGGCGGCGCCCATGCTGCAATCCAGATAAAGTGTTTTCATATCTTCAATACCTCGTTCATACTGCCGGTGCGATAGCCGGAGAGATCCAGCGTGACATAGGAAAAGCCGTATTCCTTCAGCGCCGTCGTGATCTGTCCCCGGACTTCGGGTGTCATGATCCGGTCAAACTCCTCCGGAAGAATCTCAATCCGGGCCAGGTCGCCGTGGATGCGGACCCGGAACTGCCGGAACCCGAGGTCCAGCAGAAGCTGTTCCGCCCGGTCCACCATGGAGAGCCGCGCATCCGTGATGGCCTCGCCGTAAACAAAACGGGAGGCCAGACAGGCAAAGGAGGGCTTGTCCCAGGTGGGGAGCTCAAGCTCCTTCGAGAGGGTGCGGATGTCCGCCTTGCTGAGCCCCGCGTCCAGCAGCGGGCTCAGAACGCCAAGTTCCCGGATCGCCCGCATGCCGGGGCGATAGTCTCCGGTGTCGTCGGTGTTGGAACCTTCCGCAACATGGGGAATCCCGGCTTCTTTGGCCGCTTCGATGATCCGGCCGAAGATCATGCGCTTGCAGTGGTAACAGCGGTCCGGCGGATTATGGCGGATGCTGTCAAGATCCAGCGCTTCCGCCGGGATGACGATCTGCCGGATGCCGGCTTCGCGGCAGAAGTCGGAAGCCTCCTTCTGCTCCCGGACCGGGACAAAGGGCGGCGCGGCCGTCACGGCGAGGGCGCGGTCTCCCAGAACATCGTGCGCGACCCGCAGCAGAAAGGTCGAGTCCACGCCGCCGGAAAAGGCGACCGCGAGGCTGCCGAGTTCCTGAAGACGGCTGCGGAGCGCGTCATATTTGGTATGCAGTGTATCCATAGACGACCGGGCTTTATTTCAGGTGGTTGATCATGCTGGCCATGTAGCCGGCGCCGAAACCGTTGTCAATGTTCACGACGGAGACGCCGCTGGCACAGGAGTTGAGCATCGACAGCAGCGCCGCGATCCCGCCCAGAGAGGCACCGTAACCGATGCTGGTGGGGACGGCGATCACCGGACAGTCGGCCAGACCGCCGATCACCGAGGGGAGGGCGCCCTCCATGCCGGCGACGGCGACGATGCAGCGGGCACTCATAATGGCGTCCATATGGGAGAGTAGACGGTGAATCCCGGATACCCCGACGTCATAGAGCCGGACGACCTCATTGCCCAGCACCTCGGCGGTGATGGCGGCTTCCTCAGCCACGGGGATGTCACTGGTGCCGCCGGTGGCGACGACGACTTTCCCGACGCCGGTGGGCGACGGCATCACGCCGATGACGCCGGTGCGTGACAGCTCGTTATAATCCAGGGGAGCGATCCCGCTCAGGCCTTCCCGGACAAAATCTGCGGTCTCCTTCGAGATCCGGGTGACGAGAACGGTCTTCTGTCCGTTCTGGAGCATGGTCTTCGCAATCCCGAGGATGTGTTCCTGCGTTTTTCCGGCACCGTAAATGACTTCCGGCACGCCCTGACGAATGCCGCGGTGCATGTCCACCTTGGCGTATTCGCCGACTTCCTTGATCGGCTCCATCTTCAGCTTCAGGGCGGCATCGTCGGGAGAGACCTCTCCGGCGGCCACCTGCTGAAGCAGTTCGTTCAGTTCGACTTTATCCATGTCAATCTCCTGTCTGTTCGGTAGGAAAGTTATTGGAGGAAGTATAGCACAAATCAGCCGCCACACGCAATACATACGGCTTCGGGAAAAATTAAAAAATAATATTGACACAATGTCAGAATGCTGCTATACTGCGTTTTGACATCGTGTCATAATACTTTTGAAGGAGAGTCTCACAATGAAAAAGAATACGGGAGCACAGCTTGCACTTTATCCGGCACCGGTGATCGTGGTCGGCGCAATGGTGGACGGAAAACCGAACTGGACATTGGTTGCCCACGCGGGCATCATGGCGCACAGCCATCTGATGCTCTCCATGGTCAAGGTGCATTATACAAACAAGGGGATCCGGGAAAACAAGATCGTCTCCGTCAATGTCGTGGACGCCTCCTGGCTCAGGGATGCAGATAAAATGGGCTGCATCAGCGGCAGCAAGACGGATAAATCCGAGGCCTTTGCCTATACCGTCGGAGAGAAGGGTGCCCCGATGATCGACGAGGCCAAGGTCACCATGGAGTGCGAGGTGGAGGATATCTACGAGCTTCAGGGCTTTGACAACTTCATCTGCCGCATCACCGGAACCTATGTGGATGAGAATGTCCTGACCGAAAAGGGGAAGATCGACTACCGCAAATTCAAACCCGTGCTGTTTCAGTTCCCGACATACGAGTATCTGGAAACAGGGGACGTTCTTGGTTCCTGCATGAAGATGAACTGAGTCAATTGCAGATCAAAAGGGAGCACAATCATGAAAAAAATTTTCGCCTTATTATTGGTGCTGTCTCTTGCGCTGATGCTGCCCGTACGGAGCGCGTCAGCGGAGGACGCCGCGCCCACGGTGTATTTCACCGCGGACATTTCCCCCGAAGGCCTGCAGAGAGTGTATGACGCGCTGAACTGGGCACCCGCCGGAAAGCTCGCGGTCAAGGTTTCCACCGGGGAACCGCCCGCCAGCAACTACCTCCGCGCGGAACTGATCGGCCCGCTGGTGCAGTCCATCGGCGGCACGATCGTCGAGTGCAACACCGCCTACGGCGGCTCCCGCGCCAGCTCCGACCTGCATAAGCAGGTAGCAGAGGATCACGGCTTCACTTCCTTTGCGGACTTTGACCTCATGGACGAAGACGGCGAGGTGCAATGGCCCGTCACCGGCGGCAAGCGCCTGGAGTATGCCATCGTCGGTAGCCATGCGGAGAATTACTCCGACTGGCTCATCCTGTCCCACTTCAAAGGCCACGCCATGGCGGGTTTCGGCGGCGCGATCAAGAATGTCGCCATCGGCATGTCCTCGCCAAGCGGCAAGGTCTATGTCCACTCGGCCGGAACACGCACCAGCGGCAGCATCATGCACAGCGATCAGGATGCCTGGCTGGAAGCGCTGGGCGAAATGGTGACCGCCGTGCGTGACCATGTGGGGCCGGAGCATATTGTCTATATCAACGTCATGAACCGCCTTTCCGTGGACTGCGACTGTGACGGCAACCCCGCCGAACCGGACATCCACGACATCGGCATCCTGGCCTCTACCGACCCGGTGGCGCTGGATCAGGCCTGCATCGACCTCGTGTGGCAGGCGGAGGGCAACGAATCTCTTGTCCGCCGCGTGGAGTCCCGCAATGGCCTGCATACGCTGGAATACGCCGCCGAGATCGGGCTCGGCAGCAGGACATACAATCTGGTCGATCTGGATGCATGATCTGCTGCGCCGGGAGAGGTCTATGTCTGGCACGACAGACGGCCCGGGGGCAGGGAAACAAAAAAGATAACGAGGTAGAAAGAAATGCCGAAAGGATCACCGGAACTGACCAATGCCCGTAAAGAGGAAATCATTGCGGCCTGCCGCAAGCTCTACGAGACGATGAGCTTCAAGGAAATCACCCTGAAGGAGATAGGGCAGCAGACCTCTTTTACGCGCACGTCGATCTACAATTATTTTGAGACAAAGGAAGAAATCTTCCTTGCCCTTTTTGCGCGGGAATACGAATGCTTCAGCCAAGATCTGGACAGCCTTTGTGAGCAGAATGAAACGCTGACGCTGGATCAGCTTGCCTCGGCACTTGCCCGTGCTTTGGAGCGGCGTCCCCTGATGCTCAAGCTCCTGAGCATGAATATGTATGACATGGAGGCAAATTCCCGCATGGAACGCCTGGTTGCGTTCAAGAAAGCTTACGGGGCCTCGAAGGACGCGCTGGACCGCTGCCTGAAAAAGTTTGTGCCCGCCCTGGACGGGAAAGGGCGTCAGACCTTCCTGTATGCCTTCCTGCCCTTTGTCTATGGCCTTTATCCTTATACCATGGTGACGGAGAAGCAGAAACAGGCCATGCAGGAAGCGGGAATCTCCTATGTGTATATGAGTACCTATGAGATGGCGTATGACTTTATTCGGACGCTGCTGGGAGGACTGCAATGATAACCGTGAATCTCTATTATACCGGCACAGACGGCCGCGCCAGGGCCTTTGCGGAGGAAATGGTTTCAAGCGGCACCGCTGCGGCGATCCGCGCCGAGAACGGCAATCTGCGCTATGAATACTTTTTCCCGATGGAGGATCCAGAGACCGTGCTGCTCATTGACCAGTGGCGGGATCAGGCGGCCATTGACGCGCACCACGCTTCTCCCATGATGGCGCAGATTGCGGCGCTGCGGGAAAAGTACGACCTGCACATGAAGGTGGAGCGCTTTGTGAGCGATGATTCCGGCCTGCCGGAACAGGATATGAAATTTATAAAACGATAAGAGGAGCGTATGACATGAGCGAGAAAATTACACAGACCGCTGGCCATGCACAGCTGGGCGAATTTGCGCCGATGTTTGCCCACCTCAATGACGATGTGCTGTTCGGCGAGGTGTGGAACGCGGAGGCACTGGACGTAAAGACCAAGTGCATCATCACCGTCGTAGCCCTGATGGCGTCGGGAATCACCGATTCCTCCCTGGGCTACCATCTGCAGAATGCGAAGAACAACGGCGTCACGAAAGAAGAGATCGCCGCCATCATCACCCATGCCACCATGTATGTGGGCTGGCCCAAAGGCTGGGCGGTGTTCCGCCAGGCGAAGGAGATCTGGAACGAGTAAAACCCGGATGGGAACCCGACCGCTGCGACTCCTTCCGGGGCCGCAACAAACACAGATAAGAATTGGAGGAAACAAATGAACGCATTGGTAACATGCTTTTCAGCCAGCGGCAGCACCGCCAGACTGGCCCAGACCCTTGCCGCTGCGGCGGACGCAAAGCGGTATGAGATTAAGCCTGCTGTCCCCTATGAGCGCAAAGACCTGAACTGGATGGATAAAAAGGCCCGCAGCACGGTGGAGATGCAGGATCCGAACTGCCGCCCGGCGCTTGCCGATACCGCCGCCCCTGTGGCGGAGGCCGATGTGATTTTCCTGGGCTTTCCCATCTGGTGGTACCGCGAGCCCAGCATCATCGACAGCTTTCTGGATGCCTACGATTTTTCCGGTAAGACCATCGTGCCGTTTTTCACCTCCGGCGGAAGCAACCTCGGCGAAGGGCAGAGACGGATCGAAGCGCTCGCCAAGGGCGCAAAGGTTTTAAGCGGCAAACGTTTTTCGGCCCATGCCTCCGAGCGGGAGCTGAAGGCCTGGATCGACAGTCTGCAGCTGGCATAAGGATCAATGAAAATGAAAAAATTACTTGCAGTTTTTATTGTGCTTTCTCTGGCGCTTCTTTCCGCGGGCTGCGGCAGCAGCCCGGTACAGGCCACTCCGGCACCCACCCCGGCACCCACACAGGCAGCGGAAGCAAGCCCGGAAGCCACGCAGGATGCAGAAGCCAGCCCGGCAGCCGCAGCGGCTCCGGAGGCCGTTTCCGCACAGACCGCAGCAGAAGAAACGCCCGCTGAACCCGCTCAGGAAAACAAGAGCCTCGTTGTTGTCTTCTCCTGCACCGGCACCACAAAGGGCATCGCCGAGAAGATCGCGGCCCTCACCGGCGCGGAGCTTGTGGATCTCGTTCCGGCCCAGCCGTACACGGCGGAGGATCTGAACTACAATGACCGCTCGACCCGCGCCACCGTGGAGCAGAACACGCCCGACGCCCGCCCGGAGATTGCAAACGACATTTCCCTCGACGGCGTCACGACTCTCTACCTCGGTTATCCCATCTGGTGGGGACAGGCCCCGCGCATTATGAGCACCTTTGTGGAGAGCCATAACTTCACCGGCATCACGGTTATTCCGTTCTGCACTTCCGGCAGCAGCGGCGCGGGCCGCACAGGGGAGACCCTGGGCGAACAGGCCGGAACGGGCACCTTCCTCAGTTCCACGCGTTTCAGCTCCGGCGTGTCCGACGCGGAACTGCAAAGCTGGATCGACAGCCATTCATGAGTGAAACGCAGCGCATGAGGACGGCCTGTACGCCGCAGCCCGCCGTGCAAAGCACAGCGCCCTGAAAGATCATGTGACCGCGTGGCTTGAGAAAAACATCATCGAACACGGATAAGACCGAAATCGGAAAAGGCATCGAGCACTCGGCTCGATGCCTTTTACGGTTGAACAGCGCCTTCGGCGGCAGAACAATACGCAGTTATGGGTATTGTTTTCTCAGCGTGTCATATTCCGAGAGAAGGTTGTAGACCCCGTCTTCGGACAAGACGCCGCGTTTCAGGTCCGGCGGCAGAAGGCCTGCCTCATCGGCGTCAAAGTCTTCCCGCCAGAGAGAGCCTTCGTAGTATTCAGAGAGCGCCTGTACGTCATCACGGATGGAATCGAGGTGATCCGGGCGGACTTCGGCTGCGCGTAAAACACGGCTGATCCGGTCGCAGCGGTTTTCCATCTCGATGATGCGCCGGATCCTTTCTGTGATTTCCGTGCTGTCAGAATGATTCATGAACGGCCTTCCTTTCTGCGGATCGGATTTTGGATAAACTACCGGATCAGACCCCGGAAGCCGGCTGCTCCCAAGTTTTCATATATCGCCAGAGATAGAGGTAGGAGATGACGACGGTCAGCAGATCCGAGACAAACTGGGACCAGACAAGACCGTACATCCCGAGAAGGCGCGGCAGGATAAAGAGCATCGGAATATTCAGCACGGCCCAGCGAAGAATCGCCAGCCAGAAAGAGACCTTCCCGTTGCCGAAGCCCTGGAACAGAAACACCACGAAGAAGCAGAAAAACATGATGACCGCGGCCAGGGAGCGGATGCGCAGGAAGTTGGTCCCAATTTTCAGGGTTTCGGGTTCGGCGATGAAGAAGCGGATGATCTGGGCGGGGAAGAGTTCGTAGAGCGTGATGCTGACGGCGGCGACGACAAGCCCGACTTTCAGGATGCAGGCCATGATCTCCTTTACACGCCGGTAGTCCTTCAGGGCCCAGCTGTAGGCGATCAGCGGAACCATGCTCTGGCAAAGGCCGATGCCGACCTGCTGCGGGAGCCGCTCTGCCTTCAGGACGATCCCGATGGCGGCGAGGGCGATGTCGCCGTAGCCGGAGGCCAGCTTGTCCAGCACCATGTAGTCCACGTCGAAAAGCAGCGCGCCGACGGTTCCGGGCATGCCGACCGTGAAGACAAACTTCTGATTCTCCTTCTCGGGAGCGGGGGCGAGGAAGCTCACGGCGATTTCCTTCTGCCTGCGGCAGAAAATCATCAGGCAGTAGAGACAGGAGATCAGGTTGGAGAGCAGGGTGGCGATCCCGACGCCGAGAACCTCATTTCCCGGCGGCAGTAGCACGAACATGAAGAGCGGGTCCAGAAAGATATTGAGAATTCCGCCCAGCGCGACCCCGATGCCTGCTTCCCGGGCGAGGCTGAGACTGCGCAGCAGATTGGAGAACACATTGGAGACGATGGTCGGGATGCCGCCGATGACCAGCACCATGAGCACGTAAGTACGCGCGTAGGCGTAGGTGTTGGGGCCTGCGCCGAGAAGGGTCAGGAGCGGGTGCATGAACAGCAGCGTTAGAACCGAGAAGGCGACCGCGGTGAGCAGACCGAGGCGAATGCAGTAGGCCGCAACCCGGGATCCCTCCTCCCGCTGCTCCGTGGCGAGCAGTTTCGGCAGGAGCGCGCCGCCGCCGGTCCCGAACATGGACCCGATGGCGAGGCAGACGTTGAACAGCGGGAGAATCAGGGAGACCCCGGCCACCATATAGGGATTGTTGGTCCGGCCGATAAAGAAGGTATCGGCCAGGTTGTAGATCAGGACAATGATCTGGCTCATGACGGCGGGGAGTGCCATGGTGCGCACCGCCTGCGGGACCGTCATGGTCCGGAAAATCTCTTCACTGGTAAGCTGCTTTTTAGCCATTCTGACAGAACAGGACCTTTCTCAGACTGAATACAGAAGGGGAGCGAAAAAGTGATTGATTTATTTCCAAAATATGATAAAGTGATTTTTGACAAATTTCAAGCGTTTTTTGCGAGATTGCATGATCAGAAAACCTGACGATACCGTGAGGACTGTTATGGAAAAAGGGAGGAAAACCGCCATGGAAAAATCAGTGACTTTGGAGATGATCCGGGATGCGAGAGAGGCGCTCAAAGGGGTTGCGGAAGTGACGCCGGTTGTCACATCGAAGCGTCTCGGGACGAATCTGTTCATTAAGTCCGAGAACCTACAGAAGACCGGCTCCTTTAAAATCCGGGGCGCTTACAACAAGATCCGCCACCTGACCCCGGAAGAGGCCAGCCGCGGCGTCATCGCCTGCAGCGCCGGCAACCACGCCCAGGGCGTCGCCCTGTCTGCCACCCGTCTGGGGATCAAGTCCGTCATCTGCATGCCGGAGGGCGCACCCATCCTGAAGGTGGAGGCGACACGGGGCTACGGCGCCGAGGTCGTCCTGGTGCCGGGAATCTATGACGACGCCGCCCGGGAAGCGGAGCGCCTTGCCCGGGAAGAGGGCTATACCTTCGCCCATCCCTTCAACGATCCCTATGTCATCGCCGGTCAGGGAACCATCGGGCTGGAGATTCTGGATCAGGTGCCCGATGTGGAACAGATTATCGTCCCTATCGGCGGCGGCGGCCTGATCAGCGGTGTGGCGGTGGCGGTCAAGTCCATGCGCCCGAATGTCAAGGTCATCGGCGTTCAGGCGGCAACGGTGCCCTCCATGTTTGTATCCTTCCGCAGCGGGATGATCACGACCGTCAAGGACGGCCCGACCATCGCCGACGGCATCCATGTATTGACACCGGGCGATCTGACCTTCCGCCTGGTTCAGGAATATGTCGACGACATCGTGACCGTGAGCGAAGATGAGATCGCCGCGGCGATCGTGGCCCTGCTGGAGGGAAGGAAGACCCTGGCCGAGGGCGCGGGCGCGACGACGGTGGCGGCCTATCTCTTTGAGAAGGTGGACACCTCCCTGAAGACGGCGGTGGTCGTTTCCGGCGGCAACGTGGACATCACGACCCTCTCGCGCATCATCACCAAGGGCCTGCAGAAGACCGGACGCATTGTCCAACTCAAGACCAAGCTGACCGATAAGGCGGGCAACCTGGCCCAGCTGCTGTCCTGCGTTGCCAATACCGGGGCAAACGTCCTGGATATCGCCCATGAGCGTGAGGATGCCAAAACCGAGGTCAACTCCTGCGTGGTGACCATGACGCTGGAGACGCGTGACCAGCTGCATGTTCAGGAGATCCGCAAGACCCTCATGGGTCACGGCTATCATCTCTTCGACTGAGCAGTTCCGACCCTGCCGTGCCGGACCGCAGACGGATGACCGGCAGACGCGCTGCCTCCAATACCGCGTTTTTCAGGTTATTTTAATTGAAAACAAACATATAATTGCATATAATAAAATGAATGGCAAAGGCCAAATAACAATCTGACAGTAAGGAGAGAAGAATGAGCACGAAAAAAGTCATGAAGACCATGGACGGCAACGAAGCCGCCGCGTATGTCGCGTATGCGTTTACCGAAGTTTCCACGATCTACCCGATCACGCCGTCGAGCCCGATGGCCGACCACGTGGACGACTGGGCCGCCCATGGGAGAAAGAACCTCTTTGGCCAGCCGGTGCAGCTGGTAGAGCTGCAGAGTGAAGCCGGTGCCTGCGGCGCCATGCACGGCGCGCTGGAAACCGGATCTCTGGCCACCACCTTCACCGCCTCCCAGGGCCTGATGCTGATGATTCCGCCGATGTTCCGCATCGCGGGCTCCATGCTCCCCGGCGTCATGCACGTCTCCGCCCGTACGGTCGGCACGCACTCCATCTCCATCTTCGGCGATCAGAGCGACGTGATGGCATGTCGTCAGACGGGCTTTGCCCAGCTGGCCTCCTCCAGCGTTCAGGAGTGTATGGACATGGCGGCCGTGGCCCATCTGGCGGCCATCAAGGGCTCCATCCCGTTCCAGCATTTCTTTGACGGTTTCCGCACCTCCCACGAGCTGCAGAAGATCGAAGTCCTGGACTATGAAGATCTCGGAAAACTCCTGGACTGGGATGCGGTCAAGCGCTTCAAGGATCACGCCCTGAACTCCGAGCATCCGACCATCCGCTCCACCCTGCAGAACCCGGACACCTTCTTCCAGTCCCGTGAGGCCTGCAACACCGCATACAATGCCCTGCCCGCCATCGTGCAGGAGAAGATGGACGCCATCAACGCCCTCACCGGCCGGAACTACAAGCTCTTCAACTACTACGGCGCACCCGATGCCGAGCGCGTTGTGATCGCGATGGGCTCGGTCTGCGAGACCATGATGGAAGTCGTGGATTACCTGACCGCAAAGGGCGAAAAGGTCGGCATGGTGCAGGTTCACCTGTACCGCCCGTTCTCCGCCTGCCACCTGCTGGGCGCGATCCCCGAGACCGTGAAGACGATCACCGTCCTCGACCGCACCAAGGAGCCGGGCAGCGCCGGCGAGCCGCTCTTTGAAGACGTCTGCACCGCCTTCTCCGAGAGCGACCGCAAGGTGAAGATCCTCGGCGGACGCTACGGCCTCTCCTCCAAGGACACCATCCCCGCGCATGTCAAGGCCGTGTACGACAACATGAGCGGCGAGCAGAAGAACCACTTCACCGTCGGCATCAACGACGACGTGACCTTCACCTCCCTCCCGGTGGGCGAGAACATTGTCACCTCCGGAAAGTCCATTATCTCCTGCAAGTTCTGGGGCCTCGGCTCGGACGGAACCGTCGGCGCCAACAAGAACTCCATCAAGATCATCGGCGACAACACCGACCAGTATGCCCAGGCCTACTTCGAGTACGACTCGAAGAAGTCCGGCGGTGTGACCAAGAGCCACCTGCGCTTTGGTCATGAACCCATCCGCTCCACCTACTACGTCACCATGGCGGACTTTGTGGCATGTCACAAGCAGAGCTACATGAAGAGCTTTGACATCGTGAGCGAGATCAAAGAAGGCGGCACCTTCCTGCTGAATACCGACTGGGATATGGCGGGCCTTGAAGAGCATCTGCCCAATCGGGCCAAGCGCATCATCGCCCAGCGGGGCCTGAAGTTCTACACCATCGACGCCACCGACATCGCCGCGAGAATCGGCCTCGGCAACCGCACGAACACCGTGCTGCAGGCGGCCTTCTTCAAGCTCTCCGGCGTCATGCCCATCGACGAGGCTGTGGAATATATGAAGCAGGCCATCGTAAAGACCTACTCCAAGAAGGGCGAGAAGATCGTCAATATGAACTGCGCCGCCGTGGATGCCGGTCTCGACTATGTCCACGAGGTTCAGGTGCCCGCGGCCTGGGCGGATCTGAAGGATGAGGAAATCGTCATCGATCCGAGCCTGCCCAAATACATCCGCGAGATCCAGATTCCGGTGAACAACCAGTACGGCGACAAGATCCCCGTCTCCAGCTTCATGGACTATGCCGACGGTGTCTCCCCGGTGGAGACCTCCAAGTATGAGCGCCGCGGCATCGCCACGAACGTGCCGAAGTGGATCCCCGAGAACTGCATCGGCTGCAACATGTGCTCGTTTGTCTGCCCGCATGCCGCCATCCGTCCCTTCCTTCTGACCGAGGAAGAAAAGGCCGCCGCCCCCGAAGGCATGGTGACCAACAAGGCCGTCGGCAAGGGCTTCGAGGGCTATACCTACCGCATCCAGGTCGATCCGGTGGACTGCCAGGGCTGCTCCTCCTGCGCCAACGTCTGCATGGCGAAGAACAAGGCCCTTGTCATGGAGCCGCTGGAGAGCCAGATGCACGAACAGCCCAACTGGGATCCTGCGCCGGCTGCGGCGAGGCCCCGTACATGAAGCTCATGACCCAGCTCTTCGGCGAGAGAATGTACATCGCGGACGCCACCGGCTGCACCTATGTTGTCGGCTCGTCCACCCCGGCCTTCCCCTATGCCAAGACGGCCAAGGGCTACGGCCCCGCTCCCTCCAACTCCCTGTTTGAGAACAACGCCGAGTACGGCATGGGCATGTATCTGTCGGTTGCCCAGATGCGCCGCCAGACCAAGATGCACGCCGAAGCCGCGCTGAAAGCCACCGAGGACGAAACCCTGAAGGCGGCCCTCGCGGCCTGGCTGGAGAAGGGCGACGACCCGGATGAGACCAGAGAGGTCTCCGACGCCCTGAAGGACGTGCTGGCTGCCACCAAGGACGAGAGCGCGGATGTTCAGTTCCTGAAGGACCGCACCGACGCGCTTGTGAAGAAAGCCATCTGGATGTACGGCGGCGACGGCTGGGATCCTGGTGGTGGACACCGAGGTTTATTCCAACACCGGCGGACAGGCCTCCAAGGCGACCGCCATCGGTGCCACGGCACA
This sequence comes from Oscillospiraceae bacterium, assembly GCA_902789835.1. The sequence continues at coordinate 7,930 of CADAPN010000039.1, read as the reverse complement.
GTTTGCCAACGCCGGCAAGGAGACCGCCAAGAAGGATCTCGGAAGAATCGCGATGGCCTACGACAACGTCTATGTGGCGAAGGTCGCCATGGGCGCGAACCCGGCGCAGCTGGTCACAGCACTGAAGGAAGCCGAAGCGCATAAGGGTCCGTCCCTGATCATCGCCTACGCCCCCTGCATCAACCACGGCATCTCCAACGGCATGGGCAAGGCCCAGCTGGAAGAGAAGCTGGCGGTGGAGTGCGGATACTGGCCGTTGTTCCGTTACATCCCGGAGAACATCGACGAGGGCAAGAACCCCTTCATCCTCGACAGCCGCGAGCCCAACGGCAAGCTGCGTGAGTTCATGATGGGTGAGGTCCGTTTCGCGGCCCTGACCAGAACCTTCCCCGAGCGCGCCGAGGTTCTCTTCAAGGCGGCCGAGGAGCAGTGTGCCAAACGCTACGCCACCTACAAGGCCATGGCGGACTGATCCGGAAATCGGAGCAGAAAGCATTATCAAACAGAATTAAAACGGTTTTATCGGGACGGCATGACCTTCGGGTCATGCCGTTCCCACGTTCGGAGACTGCCGGATCCCGGGGCCTGAGAACAGAAAGCCCCAGGGATGCCAGACAGGCATCGGAGCTGCAGAGCCTATTGACAAAACGCGGCGGGTCGTGTATCTTCGGGCTGATGCCTCACGGCGCCGTGCAGGGTTATCTGACGCGGATGACAGAGGAAACCCGGTTCGGGACTGCCTGCGGGCATCAAGAAGAAAAGAGGAGAAGCTGAGTCATGAAAAGTACGAAAAAAAGCGGGATTGCACTGATCCCGTTCCTGGTCTTCATCGTGGTCTACCTCGGCGCCGGCCTGATTTACCAGGCTAAGGGAGAGGAGATGGCCTTCTACATGTTCCCGTCGGTCACGGCCATGTTCCTTGCGGTTCTGGTTGCGTTCTGCATGGGAAAAGGCTCCATCAGTGAGAAGTTTGAGATTTTTGCCAAAGGCGCGGGCAACGTGGATGTCCTGACCATGCTGGTCATCTACATGCTGGCAGGGGCGTTTGCCAATGTCGCCGGCAGCATGGGGGCCAAGGATGCCACCGTCAACCTCGGCCTTGCCCTGGTACCGCCCGCCCTGCTGGCGGCCGGCCTGTTTGTGATCGCCGCCTTCTTCGGCACCGCCACCGGCACCTCCATGGGCACCATCTCGGCCCTGATTCCCATCGCCATCGGCGTGGCGGAGAAAGGGAATCTCTCCACCACCATCGTCATTGCGGCGGTTGTCGGCGGGGGAATGTTCGGCGACAACCTCTCGATGATCTCCGACACCACCATCGCTGCCACCCGTTCCCAGCGTGTTGAGATGCGGGACAAGTTTCGCGTGAACTTCCTCATCGCGCTGCCCGCCGCCGTGATCACGCTCATTCTGCTGCTGGTCTTCGGCCGGCCGGAGAGCGCCGCCCCCCTGGGCGACCTGTCCTACAACATCCTGAAGATCGTTCCGTATCTGGCTGTTCTCGGTCTGGCCCTGTGCGGCCTGAATGTGTTCGCCGTTCTCGTGATCGGCATTTTTGCCGCCGGTATCATCGGTATCCTGACCGGCTCCATGGATATCGCGGGCTTTGCCCAGGCCATTTACGACGGCTTCTGCGGCATGAACGAGGTCTTCTTCCTGACGCTCCTGTGCGGCGGCATGTCTGCCATGATCGCAAAGAACGGCGGCATCAACTGGATCATCGAGAAGCTGCGCGGCGTCATGAAAGGCAACAAGTCCGCCCAGGTCGGAATCTCCGCTCTGGTCTCCGCCTGTGACTGTGCCACGGCCAACAACACGGTGGCCATCATCGTCGCCGGAGACATGGCGCGCGAGGTCTCTCACACCTACAAGGTTGACCCGCGGCGCACAGCCTCCCTGCTGGATATCTTCTCCTGCGTCTTCCAGGGGGTCATCCCCTACGGTGCCCAGCTCGTCGTGGCGGCAAGCCTGGCGACCCAGGCATCCACCACCGGACAGACCTTCTCGGCCGCCGGCCTGGTCGGCAGCATGTGGTACTGCTGGATCCTCGCGGCCTTCGGTCTTCTGTCCATCTTCATCCCCTTTGCCGACGGCGTCACCCGGAAGAATCCCTGGAACTGGGAGTATGACTGCCCGGAATCCGAGGTCGCAGCAAAGAAGGCCGCACAGGCCGCTGAAGCGGACGCGTAAAGCGGCGCAAAACAGAACGAATATGCACCCATCCGGCGTGCAGCTCCGGACAAAAAATAAGGCCCATGTGCGTCTTGCACATGGGCCTCGTTATACCTGTTGGCAGGCCGGTGAAACCGATCCGAGCTCTTGAAACCGGGTCGGAATCAGGCGGCGGCGGTCACAGCGGTGATGTGGGGGTTCGGTCCCTCGTACCAGTAGAGGAAGCCTTCCAGATCGACGGTGTCGCCGACCTTCAGGTTCTCAACCGCCTTGTAGACCTCGGTCTCTTCGTTGCAGAGGTAGTACTCCACGCAGAACTCATAGGTCTGGCCGTCCTTGGAGACCTTGAAATACAGGTCGTCGGTCTTGTCGGCCTCGTTCTTGTAGGCGAAGGCGGCGCCGCTCTCGTCATAGGCCTCGACGGTCATGCCCTTGAAGGAGACCAGCTGGTTCTGATGCGCGAGGAGCTCGTCCTTGCCCAGCAGCTCGGTGACATCCACGGGTGTTGCGGTGAAGCTGTCGCCGTCCACCAGCTCGAAGCTGGCATCGACGATCTCAATCTCGCCGGACCACTCGGCCTTATAGCCGGTGACGCGGATCTTCTGACCCGGGACGAGCTTGGCATAGTCGGCCTCGGAGCAGGCCATGTTGTACAGGAAGTAGGCGCCGTCCTGGTCCTGGGTGTAGACCGTGGCTTTGTCTTCCCACCAGCCCTGCTTGGCCTGGACATAGGTCTCGACGCAGACGGGATCGTCCACCGCGGCGGCGGTGAAGTCGGCATAGCTCATGACGGCGACTTCCGCGGGAGCCTCGGCCGCTTCTTCGGCAGGGGCGGCTTCCTCTGCCGCGGGCTCTTCGGTGGCGGCAGGGGCCTCAGAGACAGCGGGTTCTTCGGCGGCGGGCTCTTCTGTGGCGGCAGGGGCCTCAGAAGCAGCAGGCGCCTCGGTGGCGGCGGGCTTTGCGCTCTGTCCGCAGGCGGCCAGGGCGAACACCATGACCAGCGCGAGAATCAGTGCAAGATACTTTTTCATGTTTTTCCTCCTTGTATCAGATGAAGGGTATAATCCTGTTCCCGAGGGAACAGGATTATTATAGACCAAATCGTGTGAAAATCAAGGGAATGTTGCCAAAATCGACGGCGGCACACGCCCTTATTCCTTCCGCTTTTTCCGACGGACCAGGTCGAAGAGAAGATACACCAGGATCAGGACCCAGACAACGCCCAGCGTCGTGAGCAGCGCAACAGACGTGGATGGAAGCGGGCCGAGATCCGCCTTGCCGCCGGAGGCGGCGATGCTGACCTGGTCGAGGCGGTAGAGGGCGTTGACATCGTTAAAGAGCTTGTCCATGTAGGCCTCGTCCACGGTCTGCCTGCGGCGGACGGACTTGGTAACCTCTTCGATCATCTGGCCGGCAGCGTCGCGAAGGGAGGTGGAGCCGTTGAACACGGGCGTGGTGAAGGTATAAGCGGTGTTTTCCATCAGGAGCTTCGAAGCGGCAATCTTCACGTCATAGTGCAGGTCGTTGTCTTCGCCGGCACGGCAGAGATAGTCCTGATATTCCTCACTGCTCTGCGCCTTGGAGGTGACGGGGACATAACCCTCGGTCTCGGCGTAAGCGATCTGCACGTCGTTGGTCAGAAGATACTGGGCAAAGAGCCAGGAGGCCAGCACCTCCTGAGGGTCGGCCTTGTTGAATACGCAGACGGAGGGACCCTGGGAGATCATGGCGGGGTGCTCGGGATCAAACTGGGGAACGGGCAGGACCGCCGTCTCAAACTCCACCACCTTGTCGGCGCTGATGTCCAGCAGCGGCGCTTCCGAGCCCATCCAGGTTGCGCCGGCGGTGGAGTCCACCGCGAAGACGCACTGGCCGGCGTTGAGGAAGTTGGCGGGGTAGCTTGAAATCTTAAAGGTGGAGAAAGCCCCGTTTTTCACGTGTCCGGCGATGTCAGAGAGCAGCTCGCGGGTCGTGTCGTTGAAGATCAGAATCTCGCCGGCTGGGGTGGAATAGCCCGCGTCCTTCTGGCGGAGCATCTGGATCATCATGTTGTCGGTGGACTTGTAGAGAAAGGGGATCATGACCTTCTGACCATTGAGAAGATAATTGCCGTCGGCGTCCTTCTTTGCGGCCGCTTCGGAGACCTCCCAGACAAAGTCCCAGGTCAGGGTTTCCGGAAGCGTATAGCCAAGCTTTTCCAGGAGAGTCTTGTTTACATAGCAGGCTTCGGTGGAACGCATGTAGGGAACGGCGTAGTGAACGCCGCCGATGGTGCACTCGCTGAGAAACTGCGGAATGATCTCCTCCTGTGTCGGCGAATCGTACAGAAGCTCCGACCCGCCGAGGCCGTAGCGCGCATCGGCAAACAGATCATCCAGCGGCACCACCACGTCGGAACCGGTCATGTAGGTGGCGATGTGGTCGGGATAGGTGATGCAGACGTTGGGGGTGGTGTTGGTGGCGATGTTTGTGATGACATCGTTGTAGATGCGGCCGTAATCGGTATAGAGCCGCATGTTGACCGTGATGTTCGGGTACAGGGCCTGGAAGTCCGAAATGGCCTTCTGGTAGATGGCCGTCTGGGTTTTGTTGGTGTCGTTCTTGGCCCAGAAGGTGATTTCGTACTGCTTGGAACGGTCAAAACTCTCCGGCACCGTAAAAGCCGCGCGGTCCCGGGAGCCGTGGCAGGCGCTCAGCGGCAGCACGCAGAGGAGCATCAGCAGCGCGAGAAGCAGGGAAGAGAGTCTTCGAAACCGGATCATCCCTTGGTCCCCCCTCTCGAAACCCCGGCCATGACCTTCTTGCGGAAGATCAGAAACAGCACGATCAGCGGCACGGAGATCACCACCACCGCCGCCATCATGGCGGGGATGTTCTCCCGGCCGAAGCCGTTTTCACGGATCTCCTGAATGCCGTTGGAGACCAGAAAGTAGGCTTCGTCATCGGTGATGAGCCGGGGCCAGACGTAGGCGTTCCAGCACTCGATGATCTTCAGAATGGTAATCGTTACCATGGTGGGCTGGCAGATGGGGAGCATGACCTTGAAGAGGTACTTGAGGTCTGAGGTCCCGTCCACCTTGGCGGCCTTGTAGAGCTCGTCGGGAATCTGCTCAAAGTTCTCCTTCAGCAGATAGATGTAGAACACCGAGGTGACCGAGGGGAGAATGAGGCCCGTAAAGGTGTTGCGCAGGCCCCAGTCGGTGATGGTGACGAAGTTCGTGATGATGACCAGCTCGTTCGGGATCATCATCAGCGCGAGAAACAGGGCGAAAACCACGTTCTTTCCCGGAAAGTCCAGCCGCGCGAAGGCGAAGGCCGCAAAGAGAATCACCACCAGCATGAGGGCGGTCGTCACGAGGGTGAAGACCAGCGTGTTCAGAAAGTAGCGGGAGAGCGGGACGGCGGTGAAGGCGTCCTTATAGTTCTGAAGCGTGGGGGCGAGGGTAAAGAACTTCGGAATATACTCGGAGTTATAGGCGCTGTAGCTTTTGAGAGAGCTTAGAATCATCCAGTAGAAGGGGAAGAGCACGATCAGCGCCCAGATGCTCAGAAAGAAATAGGTGAGGGTTTTGCGCAGCGTCAAGAAATAGGTGAGGGTTTTGCGCAGCGTCTCCCGGCGGCGGGTGCGCTGTTCAATCACGTCATAATCCATGTGCGCACCTCCCTCAGTAGTGGACGTTCTTCCTGCTGATCAGCAGGTTGATGACCGTGATGGTGAAGACGATGGCGAAGAGAATCAGCGCGGCCGCCGAGGCATAGGACGGATAGCCGCCGCTGTCGCCGTAGAGCATGTCGTAGACATAGCCGACAATGGTGTTCATGCCGGCCGCGTTCAGGTCCGTGCCGAAGAGGGCAACCTCGTCGCTGTAGGCCTTGAAGGCGCCGATGAAGCCGGTGATGATGAGGTAGAAGATCATGGGCGAAATCATCGGGAGCGTAATGCGGGTGAAAATGCGCCACTTTGAGGTGCCGTCGATCTTCGCCGCGTTGTAGTAGTCCTGCCGCACCGAGGCCAGGGCGGAGGTCAGGATGAGGATCTTGAAGGGCATGACCACCCAGACCGTATAGAAGCACATGATGAACATCTTCGCCCAGTAGGGTCCGTCGATGAAGTCGACGCTCTCTCCGCCGAACCAGTTGATCAGAAGATTCACCATGCCGTCGGAATAGGGGGTCTTCTTAAAAAGAATCATGAACACCAGCCCGACGGCCAGGGTGTTGGTGACATAGGGCAGAAAGAAGACGGTCTGGTAGAGCTCGCGAAGGCGGCGGATGGAGTTGAGCCCCAGCGAGATCAGAAGCGCGATGCCCGTGGAGACCGGAACCGTGATGATCACCAGAATGAAGGTGTTCTTCACCGCCTGGAGAAAGTAGGGATCGTGGAGAACGTAGGAGTAGTTATAGAGGCCGGTGCCGAAAAAGGTCTGGGACGCGGAGTTGTAGCCCTCTTCAAAGGAGTAGACCAGCACGTCCGCGAGGGGATAGACCATGAACACGCCGAGAAACGCAATGGCCGGCAGCAGATACAGCCAGGCCTTCCAGTTCTTGTTTTCCATGCTGCGCTCCTCGCCGCTCAGACGGCCTCGAAGGGGATTCTCTCCTCGCTGTCACGGCGGAAGAGAAAAACCTTGTTGGGCTTGAGCGCAAAACGCACGGTTTCGGCGTCTTTGTCGATGTGGTGCTCGGCGGTGATGATGGAGCGGATGCTGACGCTCTCCGCCGCCGGATGGGAGGAGACCACGCTGGTGTCCCGGCCCATGACCTCCACCCCCGCGAGGCGGCAGCAGAGGGGCCCCGCCTCCTGGGGAATAAAGCCCTCGGGGCGAACACCGGCCCAGACAGGCTGGTCGTCGACCCCGGCGACGCGGAGAACCTCGTCCTCGTCGAGGAACAGCTTCCCGCCGGCGACGCGGCCTTCAAAGACGTTGATGGGCGGCGTGCCGAGAAACTTTGCCACAAAGAGATTGGAGGGGTCGTCGTAGACCTCCTGGGGCTTGCCGATCTGCTGGACGACGCCGGCTTTCATGACGACGATCAGGTCGGAGATGCTCATGGCCTCCTCCTGGTCGTGGGTGACGAAAATGGTGGTGATGCCGGTGTCCCGCTGAATCCGCCGGATCTCTTCCCGGGTCTGCAGGCGAAGGCGGGCGTCCAGGTTGGAGAGCGGCTCGTCCAGCAGAAGCACACGGGGGAGCTTTACCAAGGCACGGGCGATGGCGACGCGCTGCTGCTGGCCACCGGACATCTCGCTGGGCTTGCGGTCCATGAGCTGTTCGATCTGGACGAGTTTTGCCGCCTCGTCGGCCTTCTTCAGCATCTCGGCCTTGGAAAGGCGGTCCTTGCCCTTGAGGTTCTGGAGCGGGAAAAGAATGTTCTGCCGGACGGTGAGGTGGGGATAGAGAGCGTAATTCTGAAACACCAGGCCGACGCCGCGGTTTTCGGGCGGGAGATTGGTCACGTCGTCGTCACCGAAGAAAATCCTGCCGGAGGTGGGCTTCTCCAGGCCGCAGATCAGGTTCAGCGCGGTGCTCTTGCCGCAGCCGGAAGGGCCCAGCAGGCCGATGAGACTGCCGTCCGGAACCTCAAAGCAGAAATCACTGACGGCGGTGACCGTGTCACCCTTTTTATTTCGACTTGGAAACTTCTTGGTCAGATGGTCCAATACAACTTTCATAGGGGCGTCATCCCTCCTGTTAATGAATGGAACAGAAGCTGAAACCAGCGTACTTCGCTTAGGAATAATTAAAAAACAAAACGG
>CADAPN010000038.1 GCA_902789835.1 Oscillospiraceae bacterium | reverse complement strand
GCCTTACCTCTACTCTGCCGAGTATGAGGCGAGCCAGACCGGCGCGCCCATTATGCGGGCGCTGGTGTACGAGTTCCAGAATGACGAGAAGGTCTACGACGAGAGCTTTGAGTTCCTGTATGGACGCGACATTCTGGTGGCCAATGTCATCGAGCCGGGCGCGAAGACAAAGAAGGTCTATCTCCCGTCCGGCTGCAGGTGGTACGACTGGAATGATAAGTTCCGCTGCTATGAGGGCGGCCAGACCATTGAGGTGCCCGTCGACCTGACCACCATCCCGCTCTTTATCCGTGAGGGCGCGATCATCCCCATGGCGGACAACCAGCTCATGAGCATGGAGCGCGATCACACCACGGCCCTGCATCTGATCCTCGCCCCCGGTGAGGAGAGAAGCTATACCCTCTACGATGACGACGGTGTTTCCAATGATTACCGCAGGGGCGGCTTCCGCAGAACGGAGATCAGCATGAGCGGAGAGAGCGTCGTGAAGGTGACCTTCCGGTCCGAGGGCAGCTACACCGATTTCGTTGAAACCGTCACGGTTGAGATGATCCGCAAGGACCGCAGCCCGTTCTGGGTTGCCTTGGGTGATCGGAAGCTGGAGCACTACCTCAACCGCCGCAAATTCGAAGCGGCAGAAGAGGGCTGGTATTACAGCCAGTCCAAACGCGCCGTGCTGGTCAAGTACGCAAATCCGAAGAAAGACGCGACCCTCACGGTGAGCTTCGAAGACTTTGATCTGATCGGAATGTAAGGGAGGCCGAAATGCTGGTAAATTGCCTGCGTTCCTACGAAAAAACCGAAAACGGCTGGCTGCTGCATGCGGATACGGCAGACGCGCTGCTGGTTTTCCTTACGGACGATATCATCCGCATCCGTGTAAACTTCGACCGGAAATTTGACGAGGCCTCCTACACCCTTGTCACCACCGCGTGGGAAGATCGTCTCGATCCCCTGTTTGAGGGCGAGCGGCAGCGCATCAAAGCCCTGGATGTAAGCTGCGCGGAGGACGAAAAGACCCTGCGCTTTGAGACGGCAGCCCTCAGACTGGTTTTGCAGAAAAAGCCCTTCTCCTTCCGGCTTTTCGATAAAAACGGCAAGACCCTTTACCGTGATCTGCCTGAGCGGGCCTTCGAAAAGGACCACCTGGGCCGCCTCTCCCATTACTCCTGCATGGATCGGGAGAAGGATCACTTTTACGGCTTCGGCGAGAAGACGGGACACCTTGACAAAAAGTTCCGCCGTCTCCGCATGAGCCCCAAGGACGCCATCGGCCACGATCCCGAGACCGGCGACCCCATGTACAAGCACATCCCCTTCTACATCCGGGTGAATGAGTCCGACCGCCGTGCGCTCGGTCTGTTCTATCACAATTCCTACGACTGCGTGTTCGATCTGGGACAGGAGATCTCCGGTTACTGGGAGCGCTACTGCTATTACCAGACCGACGGAGGAGACATCGACCTGTTTCTCATCAACGGGCCCGATATGCGCGACGTGATCAGCCGCTATACCTGGCTTACAGGCCGGACCATTCTGCCCACGAAGCAGTCCCTGGGCTACTGCATGTCCACCATGTACTATGCGGAACTGGAGAAGGACTGTGATCAGGAGATCTACAAGGTTGTGGACAAGCATCTGCAGGAGCAGATCTGGATTGACAACTTCTGGCTGGCCTCCGGCTACTCCTCCGGTGAGGAGGATAACCTCCGCTACACGTTTAACTGGAACCATAAGCGCTTCCCCGATCCCGAGGGCTTCTTTGAGAAGATGAACGCCATGGGGATCAATGTGATCTGCAACCTCAAGCCCGGCGTGCTGAAAAACCACCCCTACGCGAAATACTACGAAGAGCGGGACGCCTTCATCAAAACGCCGGACGGAGCCGCCGACGCGACGGGACGCTGGTGGGGCGGCGAGGGCCGTTTCATCGACTTTACCGGGCCCAAAGGCCGCGAGGCGTGGAAGCATCTGCTGGAAGAGAACATCCTGAAAAAAGGCACAAAAACCGTCTGGAACGACAACTGCGAAATCGACGGCATTGAAGATCGTCTCTCCCAGTGCGATTATGAGGGCGCAAAGGGAACGATGGAGGATCTCAAGATCATCCATTCGAACATGATGGCATACACCGCCGTGCAGGCCATCGAGGATGTGTACCCGAATGAACGGCCCTATGTCATCAACCGCGCAGGCTTCGCCGGCATCCAGCGCTATGCGCAGGTCTGGGGCGGGGACAATCTGACCGACTGGCGCACGGTGAAGTTCAACCTTGCCACCATCATGGGCATGGGTCTCTCCGGCTGCGCCAACATGGGCTGCGATATCGGCGGCTTTGCCGGCGGCGCTCCGGAGAGCGAGCTGCTGCTGCGCTGGATTCAGAGCGGTGTGTTCCAGCCCCGCTTTACCATTAACTCCGCCAATTCCGACAACACCGTTACCCAGCCCTGGATGTATGCGGAGAATCTGCCCTATGTGCGGGAAGCCTATGCGCTGCGCTATCGGATGCTGCCCTACCTCTACTCGCTGATGCGCGAGGCAAGTGTGGACGGCCTGCCTGTCATGCGGCCGCTGTTCCTTGAATTCCCGGATGACCCCGCGTGCTACAGCGATGAAAGCCTCACGTTTATGTACGGCCCGTCTGTTCTGGTCGCAAACGTCGTGGAGAGAGGGGCAAAAACCCGTCGGCTCTATCTTCCGAAGGGCTGCACCTGGTACGACATGAACGACAGCCTCCGCGCCTATGAGGGCGGCCAGACCATCGAGGTGCCCGTTGACCTTGGCAGCATCCCCATGTTCCTGCGGGGCAGCGCCGTTTTCTGCACCTCGGAGGATGTCAAGCGTATTCTTGCCGACAAAGTCAGGCAGCTCGACCTGCTCATCGCCGCCGAGGAGGATGTGAGCTTCGTCTATTATGACGACGACGGACACACCGAAAACTATAAACGCGGACAGTATGCCGAGACAAGCATCACCGTCAAGGCCGGCGACCGCACACGCATCTGCTTTGAAAAGACCGGGGACTATCCGGACAGCATCGAACGGCTGACCATCCGTCTCGTCAGCAAGAAAAAGGGCGCATTCTGGGTTACGGCAGACGGAGAACAGATTCCGCGCTATCTTGTACGGGACAACTGGGAGGAGAGCGAGTCCGGCTGGTACTATGAGCTCTCAGACCGCAGCATTCTGGTAAAATGCCTCAGGCCGAACAAGGACCGCTTTGAGATCGTTGTCTCGACGGAAAAATTTGACCTCATCGGCATGGCCGACGAGTGAAACAGAAAGGACTTTAGTATGCCAATGCAAATGGGCTTTCGCTGGTACGGCGAAGGCAATGACAAGATTTCCCTTTCCGATATCCGGCAGATCCCGGGCGTAAGCACGATCGTCTGGGCGCTGCACGACAAAATGCCCGGCGAGATCTGGCAGCCGGAAGAAATCAAAACCGTCGTCGATCAGATCGAAGCGGCGGGCTTCAACGCCGATGTCGTGGAATCGGTCAATGTCCATGATGATATCAAGATCGGATTGCCGACACGGGACAGATACATCGACAATTATATCCAGACGATCCGAAATCTCGCGCCCTTCGGCGTAAAGGTCATCTGCTACAACTTCATGCCGATCTTCGACTGGACACGCAGCGACATGTTCCATCCCGTAGGCGACGGATCTACAGCACTGTTTTATCAAAAGGACATGATTCAGGACGATCCCAAGGAGATGGCGGACTACGTCATGGGCCTGACCGAAAAATATCATATGACCTTCCCCGGCTGGGAGCCGGAGCGCATGGCGAAGCTTGATGAGCTGTTTGAGAAGTACAAGCCGGTAACAAAGGAAAAGCTCTGGGAGAACTTCCGGTACTTCCTTGAGCGGCTGATGCCGGTCTGCCATGAGTGCGACATCAAAATGGCGGTCCACATGGACGATCCGCCCTGGGACATTTTCGGGCTGCCCAGGCTGCTGGTGGACGGTGAAAGCATCGACCGTTTTCTGAAAATGGTGGATGACCCGTACAACTGCCTGACGCTCTGCTCCGGCTCGCTGAATGCCAATCCGGAGAACAACGTGGCGGCCATCGTGCGCAAACACTGCGACCGCATTGCCTTTGCGCACATCCGCAATGTCAAACACTTCCCGAACGGAGACTTCTCTGAGGCGAGCCACCGCGACTGTGACGGTGAAACCGGCATTCTCGACATTCTGCGCGCCTATCACGACTGCGGTTTTGAGGGCTATATCCGCCCCGACCACGGCCGTCATCTCTGGAACGAAAAACCAGGCAATGTGCGTCCGGGATACGGACTCTATGACCGTGCTCTCGGCATCATGTACATGCTGGGAGCCTGGGATCTCATGGATAAGGAGGCTGCGAAATGAAGCTGAACAACGAGACACTGAAAAACCGTGCCGAATGGGAAGAGAAGGGTTACCTTCTTCCCGCCTATGACCGCGGCGCCATGGTTGAGCGGACAAAAGAAAATCCCACATGGCTGCATTTCGGCGCAGGCAACATCTTTAAGGCGCTGCACGGAATGGCAGCCCAGCGGCTTCTCAACGAGGGCCTGCTGGACCGCGGGATCATCGCCGTGGAACGCATGGATCGCGGCGGCGAGACCTATGACGATCTGGCGGTCGTTGTGACACTCAAAGCCAACGGCAGCGTTGAGAAAAATATCCTCGGTGCCATCGCGGAAACCTGTTATCTCTACGGCGGCGAGGACCGCCTGCAGGAGATCTTCCGCAAGCCCTCTCTGCAGATGGTGACCTTTACCATTACGGAGAAGGGTTACAGCCTGAGCGGGGACGATGTGAAAGCCGATCTTGCGGCTGGCCCTTCCGAAGCGAAGAGCTACATGGGCAAGGTGGCCGCCCTGCTTCTGGAACGCTATCGCGCGGGTGCCTGGCCGATTGCCATGGTGAGTACGGACAACTGCTCGCATAACGGCGATAAGCTCAAGGCAGCCATGTGCGCTTTCGCTGAGGCCTGGCACGACGAGGGCTTCAAGGCCTATATCGAAAATGCGAAGAAGGTCTCCTTCCCCTGGACCATGATCGACAAAATCACCCCGAGCCCCGACCTCACGGTGGGTGCGATGCTGGAGCGCGACGGCCTCGAGGGCTTCGCCCCGGTACGCAATGCCCGCGGTACGGTCAAGGCCCCCTATGTCAACGCAGAAGAGAGCGAATATCTGGTGCTTGAGGACAGCTTCCCCAACGGCCGGCCGCCGCTGGAGAAGGCGGGCTTCCTGTTCACGGACCGCGAGACCGTGGACAAGGTGGAACGGATGAAAGTCTGCACCTGCCTCAACCCGCTGCACACAGCCCTGGCGATTTACGGCTGCCTGCTGGGCTTTGAGAAGATCTCCCAGGAGATGCAGGATGAGGATCTCCGTAAGCTGGTGGAGATCATCGGGTATCAGGAGGGGCTGCCGGTGGTGACGGACCCGGGAATTATCAAGCCTCAGGACTTTATTGATACGGTGGTCAAGGTTCGCATCCCCAACCCCTTCATGCCGGATACGCCCCAACGCATCGCAATGGACACTTCCCAGAAGCTCCCCATCCGCTTCGGCGAGACCATTAAGGCGTATCTTGCCGATCCGTCGCTGGATGTTCAGAATCTCAAGCTGATCCCCCTGGTACATGCCGGCTGGCTGCGCTACCTGATGGCGGTGGATGACGAGGGAAATGCCTTCGAGCCTTCTCCCGACCCGCTGCTGGAAACGGCACAGGCCTATGTGAAGGAATTCAAGCTGGGTGAAAAGCCGGACTGCACAAAACTGGAAGGCCTGCTGCGAAACAAGACCATCTTCGGCGTCGACCTCATCGAGACGGGTCTTGCCGATAAGGTCTGTGCCTACTTCACGGAACTCACCGCAGGTGTCGGCGCCGTACGTGCGACGCTGCACAGGCATGTGACGAAATCATAAAAGAAAAAACATCAAGGAGGAACCATCTTATGAACCTGAATTTACGTCCGAAGGAAGAATGCAAGTTTGACGCTGTGTCGCTGGGCGAGATTATGCTGCGTCTGGATCCCGGTGAGGGAAGAATCCGCACGGCGCGCTCGTTCCGCGCCTGGGAGGGCGGCGGCGAGTATAACGTCATCCGCGGCCTGCACAAGTGCTTCGGAATGAACACCGCGGTCATCACCGCCTTTGCGGACAACGAGGTCGGCAAGCTGATGAAGGACTTCATCGAGCAGGGCGGCGTCTCCACCGAGCTCATCTACTGGAAGAAGACCGACGGCATCGGCCGCATCTGCCGCAACGGCATTAACTTCACCGAACGCGGCTTCGGCATCCGCGGCGCGGTGGGCTGCTCCGACCGTGCCAACACCGCCATTTCCCAGGCGACGCCGGAGGATTTCGACTTTGATTATATCTTCGGGAAACTCGGCGTGCGCTGGCTGCACACCGGCGGCATCTACGCGGCGCTTTCCGAGCAGTCCTGCCAGACCGTGATTGCGGCCTGCAAGGCAGCGAAGAAGTACGGCACCGTCATCTCCTACGACCTGAACTACCGCCCCTCCATGTGGAGCGCCATCGGCGGACAGGAGAAGGCACGTGAGGTCAACCGCGAAGTCGCCAAGTACGTCGATGTCATGATCGGCAATGAAGAGGACTTCACCGCCTGCCTGGGCTTTGAGATCGAGGGCAACGATGCCAACCTGAAGGAACTGAACCTGGATGGTTACAAGAAGATGATCGGCAAAGCCGCCGAGACCTATCCGAACTTCAAGGTCGTCGCCACGACCCTGCGGACCGTGAAGACCGCCACTGTCAACGACTGGAAGCTGGAGATCATGGACCGTGTGGGCGGCGGAGATTCCTTCGCCTCGGGTCTGGTCTACGGCCTGATGACCACGGGCGATGCCGAAAAGGCCGTCAATTACGGCGCGGCCCACGGCGCCCTGGCCATGACGACGCCGGGCGATACCTCCATGGCCAGCGTCAATGAGGTCGAGGCCATCATGGGCGGCGCAGGCGCACGCGTCAAGAGGTAAGCAGAGAAGGCGAAAAAGAAGCCGCCAAGCCTGCTGCTGACAGAAGAGTTTTAGAAACACATAAAAAGACAGACCGGGAATATCCCGGTCTGTTGCTTTTTAGAAAGATTCAGGATCCGCGCAGCAGGGCGACGGCAACATCGTTGACGTTTGTCCCGGTGGGGCCGGTCATGATCAGCCCATTGATGGCTTTCAGGGCGTGGTAGGCGTCGTTGTCGGCGAGAACCGCATGCAGGTTCAGGCCCGCGGCCTTCAATTCGGCCAGGCTGTCATGGTCGGTGTAGCCGCCTGCGGCATCCGTCGGGCCGTCGGTGCCGTCGCTGCCGACGGAGAAGACCGCCGCACCGGGAACACCGTCGATGCCCTCGCAGGCCGCGAGTGCCAGCTCCTGGTTCCGTCCGCCGAGGCCTTTTCCGGTGAGGTGAACGACGGTCTCACCGCCGGCGATAAAGGCGAGGGACTTGCCGTCTCCGGCGTGACTTTTCAGAATGTCTGCGAGGAAGCGCCCGGCTTCCCGGGCCTCACAGGAGAGCCGGTCGGTCAGATACACCGGCTCATAGCCGAGCTTTTCCGCGGCGGAAGCCGCGGCGACACAGAGCTCCCGGACCGAGCCGTTGATCTGCGTCTCGACATTGTGCAGTTCCTTCGGAGTCTCCTTCTGCAGCAGGGCGAGCGCTTCCGGCGAGAGGGAGAGGTGATACTTCTCCACCACCGCCATGGCATCGGCACAGGTGCCTGCGTCGGGATAGGCGGGACCGCTGGCGATGCTGTCAAGGGGATCGCCGAGAATGTCGCTGAGGACGATGCTGAGGATCCGGGCCGGCTCACAGGCCAGGGCGAAACGCCCGCCCTTTACGGCAGAGAGGCGCTTGCGGATGCAGTTCATCTCCACGATGTCCGCACCGCTGGCCAGCATCTGACGGGTGATGTCCTGCAGCTCTTCACCGGGGATCAGGGGCAGCTCAAAGAGGGCGCTGCCGCCGCCGGAGAGCAGAAAAATCACCGTGTCGTCTGCGCTGAGACCCTGTACGAGGTCCAGCGCTTTTTTTGTCGCGGAAAAGCTGTTCTCATCCGGGACCGGATGGCCGGCCTCGAAACAGCGGACCCCGGGAAGCTCACCTTTGACGTGGTCATATTTGGTGATGACGACGCCATCGTCGACCTGCCCGAGTGTGTCGAGAGCGGCCTTTGCCATCTGCCAAGCGGCTTTGCCGACCGCGACCAGCAGCGTACGGCCCTTGCCGGGACGGTAATCCCGCAGAGCGCGCTGTACGGCGGCATCCGGGAGGACTGCGGCGAGGGAGGCGCGAACAATCGCGTCTGCATCCCGGCGGAGGGCCTGGTTCACGGAGCAGGCCATGATGCGCTCGCGGGCCTCTTTCGGTGCCCAGCTGATGTGCGGGGTGATGAAGCAGTTCTTCGCCTTGAGCAGGGGATTGTCGCCCCTGATGGGCTCGGTGGAGACGACGTCCAGACCTGCGGCGTAAATCTTGCCGGAATTCAGCGCGTCGGCGAGATCCTGCTCCACGACGAGCTGGCCGCGGCTGTTGTTGATGAGGATGACGCCGTCTTTCATCCTGGCGATGGTCTCTTTGTTGATCATGCCCTCGGTCTCGGGGAAGAGGGGGCAGTGCAGCACGACGACGTCGCTGCGGGCAAGGAGGGTGTCGCGGTCGACGTATTCGGCAATGGCCCTGCCGGCGTCGGTCTCGCGGCTGCCGCTGGCGAGGACGGTCATGCCAAGGGCTTTGGCGATCTTGCCGGTGGTCTGGCCGATCTTGCCGAAGCCGATGATGCCCATGGTCTTGCCGGCGAGCTCAATGAGCGGATAGTCCCAGAAGCACCAGTCGTCATTATGCTCCCAGCGGCCCTCGTGCACGGCGGCACTGTGATGGGCCACATGGTGGCAGATCTCCAGCAGCAGCGCAATGGCAAACTGGCCGACGGCGGCGGTGCCGTAGGTGGGGACGTTGGAGACACAGATGCCCTTTTCCCAGGCGTAGTTATAGTCGACGATGTTATACCCCGTGGCCAGAACTGAGATGTACTTCAGATTCGGGCAGGCGTCGAAGACCGGCTTGCGGATGGGGCACTTGTTGGTGAAGACGACCTCAGCGTCGCCGATGCGCTCGGCGATGATTTTGTCGTCATAGGGCGTGCGGTCATAGACCGTCAGGTCACCGAAGGCAGCCAGGGATTCCCAGCTCAGATCACCGGGGTTTTCGGTGTAGCCGTCGAGAATTACGATTTTCATAAGGGCATCTCTCCTTCATAGAATAATTTTATAAAATAAAAATCGGGAATCACCAATTATGATTGCGCTGATTATTTCATACGAAGATATGAAAGTCAAAGCGAGACTCCGTGGCGGAGAAAAACGGTTTCGACCAGAGGAATCCGGGAAGACCTGAAACAGGATCGCGACACAAATCTTGGTGCTACATCAGATCACGCCAGGATTTTGCAGAGTTCTTGACGGCCTCCTTGCCGATGGCATAATCTCGCTGCTCAATGGCGTTGAGAATCCCTGTGTGGTCTCGGATGGTATAGGACGTCTCTGAAGCGAGCTGTGCCGTGGTGGTAGAGACAATGATACTACGAAAAGCCTCCAGGACATATTCGTAAACCAGCTTAATCACCATATTTCCACAGGCATCGGACAAGATCCGGTGAAAGGCCAGATCATTTTCAACCAGCTCTTCTGCGGAAGCATGGGAATCCAGCAGGGTCTGATGATAGACGAGATTTTCCTTCATGAGGGGAATCACGGTCTGAACCCGCTCTTCATCATTCAGGATCAGTTCAAGAATATCACGCTCCATGGCATAACGCGCTTCACTGATCATGTGTGCATTCGGCTGGGAGAGCAGCAGTGCAAAAATCAGAGGATTAAAACTGTTGCGTGACATTTCATCATTGACATAGGTTCCATCTCCGGGACGGATCGTCACGACGCCAAGCATCTCCAGGGACTTCATAGCCTGACGGATGGAACCGCGGCTTACCCCGAAGAGAACCTCAAGTTCCGTCTCTGCAGGTAGCCGGTCGCCGGGTTTCAGACGCCCCTCCGCAAGAGCCTGCTTGATCTGCTCGATGACATAATCCGGCGCGGAGAGCCGGATCTGAGGCTTTGCCTGTAAGCTTACCTTATCCATGATACGCCTCCTTTTTAGCAAGAGAGTTCTGATGGATTTATCAGAATCAAATTATACACAAGCCTCGCAAAAACGTCAAGCATTTAACCATTGATTGTTTAACGAAAAACGGTTTTGTGAATATCTACCAAAATCCAGGCAAAAATTATGTTTATTATCCCTAATTGACAGGAGAAGCCCGATCCTCTATAATCAAAACCGTAAAACGTCAAAGGTTAAACGTTTGATAAATAACATTTGAGATGGAGGATACTTCGGTGGAAAACGAAAAGCTCCAGCAAATTGCCCAGAAGCTCCGCTTTGAGGCCGTGCGAATGGTCTATGAAGGAAAAGACGGACATCCCGGCCCGGCCCTGTCGATTGCAGATATCGTTGCAACTCTATTTTTCGATGTGATGAACATCGATCCGAAGAACCCGGAGTGGCCGGATCGTGACCGTTTTATTCTGTCTAAGGGTCACTCCTGCCCAATCTACTATGCTGCGCTGAATGAGCGCGGATACTTCGAGCCGAAGGTGGAGCATTTCCGCCTGCGCCAGCTGGGCAGCATGTTCCAGGGACATCCCTCGATGCATTCCACACCGGGCGTCGACATGACTTCCGGCTCCCTTGGAAACGGCATTGCGATCGGCGCCGGCATGGCTTTCGCAGCAAAGGCACTGAAGAAGGATTATTACACCTATGTCATCTGCGGCGACGGCGAGCTGCAGGAAGGCGTCTGCTGGGAAGGCGCCAACACCGCCCGCGGCCGCAATCTGGACAACCTGATCGTCTTTGTGGACCGCAACGGCTGGCAGAGCTACAAGTCTGTCGAGTTCACCATCGGACAGAACAACGTGGCCGACCGCTTCCGCGCTTTCGGCTGGCACGTCCAGGAGATCAACGGTCATGATATCCAGGCCATCAAGGATGCCGTTGCGGCAGCCAAGGCGGAAAAGAACCTGCCCTCCTGCATTGTCTGCGACTGTGTCAAGGGAAAGGGCCTGAGCTTTATGGAACATAACAACGCCTGGCACAAGGGCGTGCCGACCGATGAGCAGTTTGCCATCGCCGAAAAAGAACTGGGAGGTATGTGAGTCATGACGAGCTTTAAGGGCACGAGAGAAGCATACGCGGCCGCGCTGATGGACATGGCCGAAGAGCACAGCAACATCATGGTCATCTCCCCGGACTCCCTCAAGGCGATGCGCGCGGTGGCCTTTGGCGAGAAGTATCCTGAGCGCTATGTCGAGTGCGGCATAGCGGAGCAGGGTGCCATTGACACGGCGGCCGGTCTGGCCAGTGCGGGAATGATCCCCTTTGTGGGAAGCTATGCGGGCTTCCTGACCATGAGGGGCGGCGAACAGATGCGCACCTTTGTCGGCTATACCAATCTCAACGTCAAGTTCATCGGCGTCAACGCCGGCATCCTGGGCGGTGAGCGTGAAGGTGTGACCCACCAATTCTATGAGGATCTAGCCATCGTCTCCAGCTATCCGAACTTCACGATCTTCACTCCGGCTGACGCGGCGCAGTGCTATCACGCCGTTCAGAAGGCCGTCGAGATCGACGGACCGGTTTATATCCGTGCCGGCAGCGGCAGAGAGCCCGTGGTCTATGACATCGACGCGCCCTTTGCCGAGAGCGGCATCACCGTGTGGAAGGATTACGGCAGCGATGCAGTCCTATTCTCCAGCGGCTTCGTTCTGGACCGCGTGCTTGCGGCGGCAGACCTCCTGAAGGAAAAGGGCGTCAACGTGACCGTGGCGGATATCAACATTCTCTACGGTAAGGATCCCAGCGAGATCCTCAAGGTCATGGCAAAGAGCGACCGGCTCTTCACGGTGGAAGACCACAACATCAACGGAGGTCTCGGCTCCTACATCAGCCGCCTGGCCTGCGAGAATAAGCCCGCCTGGGTGACCAGGATCGCCCTCACCAGCTATGCGGAATCTGGCCCGGCGAAGGAACTGGCGGATGCCTACGGCTACTCCCCAGAGGCCATTGCGGAAAAGGTCGTCAATACCCTGAAATAAACAAATCATATCAATCTTATAAAAGGAAGGTAGCTTACCATGGAGAAAATCAAAGTCGCCATGATCGGTGCCGCCGGCAAGATGGGCACCCGCATGGCAAGAAGCCTGCTGACCATGCCGGACCGCTATGAGGTCAAACTGGTCGAAGGCTACGCCCCGGCAATCCCCCGCGTTGAGCAGGAGCTCGGCTTGAAGTGCGTCCCGGCCCAGGAAGCCATTGACTTTGCGGACATCGTGGTCTTCGCAGTCAAGGATTCGATGATCAAAGAACTGTCCAAGCAGTATGTCCCCATGCTGAAGCCGGGCACCGTGTTCATGATCCTCGACCCGGCGGCGGCCATCGCCAAGGAAGTCACGCTGCGTGACGACTGCACCTTTGTCGTGACCCATCCCTGCCATCCCTCTTTCCTGAAGTGGCAGAAGGAAGAGGAAGCTTTCAACGACCGCTTCGGCGGCGACGGCGGACATCAGGATGTCGTCATGAGCAAGATCTGCGGAACGGATGAGAAGATGGAGATGGTCAAAGAGGCCACCAAATGCATGTACCGCGCCGATGATGTCTTCCTTCTGACCACCGAGCAGATTGCGTTTCTGGAGCCGACCCTGGTTGAAGTGATGGGCGCCTGCTTCCTGTACGCCATGGCGGAGACCGTGGACGAGGGTGTCAAGCGCGGCATTCCCAGAGAGGCAGCCGTCTCCTTCATGACCGGCCATGTCCTGAACCTCAGCGCCAACTTCCTCGGCTACCTGCCCGGCAATCCCCCAGTATCCGATGCCTGCAAGGTCGCCATCCAGCTGGGCAACCGCCTTGTCCTCCGTGAGGACTGGAAAAAGGTCTGGGACGATGAAGTCCTGCACAAGGTTATCGCCACCATGCTCCACCCGGAGAATCCTCAGATCTGAGATCTCATATTCTTTCATGCGCGCAAAATCCTGAATATACAAAAAAATAAAAGGAGAAAAACATGAAAAAAAGACTCGCATTCCTGATGGTCCTCGTACTGGTCATCGCCCTGTGCGCGCCGGTCGCGCACGCCGCTGACGACGGCAGCCTTCTGGGCTCCGAATCCGCCACCGTCCGCTTCAAGGTTGGCACCACCACCGCTCCCGACGGCCACTATGTCCGTGGCCTGCAGGCCATGCAGAAGCTCCTCGAAGAGTACTCCAACGGCGAAATGACCCTGGACATCTACCCCAACTCCGCTCTCGGCAACGAGTCCGACATGATGGACGCCGTCTCCATGGGTACTCAGGAGATGTGCCTGGTCTCCACCGGCCCCATCCCCTCCTTCTCCAAGAAGACCACCAACTGGGGCGTCCTGGACCTCCCGTACCTCTTCAAGAATGCCGAGCAGGCTTATGAAGTCCTTGACGGCGAAGTTGGCCAGACCCTTCTGGATGAGTTCGAAGGCTCCGGCATCAAGGCTCTCGGATTCTGGGAGAACGGCTTCCGGGATCTGACCAATGACAAAAAAGAGATCGCCACCCCTGCGGACCTCGCCGGCATGAAGATCCGCACCATGGAAAACAAGGTCCACATGGCCACCTACACCGCACTCGGTGCCAACCCGTCCCCGCTCGCCTGGGGCGAAATCTTCTCCGCTCTGCAGCAGGGCACCGTTGACGGCCAGGAGAACCCCCTCGCCATCATTCTGACCGCGAAGGTCTATGAAGTCCAGCACTACATCTCCATGATCGACCTGTTCTACAGCCCCTGCGTGCTAATGATCAATGAAGACATCTATAACGGCTTTACCCCCGAGCAGAAGGAAGCCTTCGACAAGGCCGCTGCGGAAGGCAGAGATGCTGAGCGCGCCATCAGCAAGGAAATCGGCGACTCCGCCCGCGAAGAGATGGAGAAGCTCGGCGTCACCTTTACCGATGTCGACCAGAGTGTCTGGGTCGAGGCAGTACAGAGCGTCTATGAGGACACCTCACTCGGCATTGACCAGGATATGCTCGCGGCGATCCAGGCGGTAACCAACAAGTAAGAATCCTGAAGCACATCTTTACGGCAAAGCAATCAGAAAGCCCGGCGGACATCATCCGTCCGTCGGGCATGTTTGCGTACTAAAGGAGAACACATGAAAAAGTTTCTGGATGGATTCTCAAAAATAATTGAAGTCATCTGTGTCATTGTCATGTGCCTGATGGTTCTGGTCGTCTTCTTTGCGACGGTCGGACGTTACAGCAAGCTTTATGCGCTGCCCTGGAGCGATGAGTTTGCCCGGTACGGCATGATCACAATCGTCTACCTCGGCCTGATGCTGGCTTCCCGGCAGGGCGGCCATTTTGTGGTAGAGATCGTCCCGATGATTTTTCCAAAACCCGTTGTGAAAGCAATTTCCGTTCTGGTGGCGCTGCTGGTGGACGCGTTTGCGGTCTTCCTGGTGAAGTACGGCTGGGCGGTCTCTTCCAAGATGCTGAATCAGGGAAAGACGAGCCCCATGCTGGAGATTCCACTCGGCGCCATGTATCTGCTGATCCCCATCGGAATTGTCCTGATGGCGATCTTCTACACCATTCACACCTTTGAAGGACTCAAAGACCCGAAGCCGGAGGAAGTCTCCGAGAAAAAGAAGGAGGAAGCGTAAATGGGTGCAGGAGTACTGTTTGGCATTCTTTTTATTCTCCTGTTTCTCGGTGTGCCCATCGCCATCTGCCTGGGCATTGCCGCTGCGCTCACCATGGCGCTCACCGGCAACATGCAATATCTGGCCGCTGTGCCGACGCGCATGTTCACCCAGCTTGATAACACTACCCTCATGGCAGTTCCGTTCTTTATTCTGGCCGGTAATATCATGGCGGAGGGCGGTATCTCGGATCGTCTGATCGGCTTCTTTGAGCTGCTGCTCAAGCGCCTCCCCGGCCGCCTGGCCTGTATTTCGGTCGTAGCCTCGGGCTTCTTCGGCGCCATCTCCGGCTCCAACCCCGCCACCGTCGCCGCCATCGGCGGCATTACGGCGCCGCGCATGATTCAGAAAGGCTATCCCCCTGAGAAGGCGGCGGCCATTGCGGCCTCTTCGGGAACCCTGGGCGTAGTTATCCCGCCGTCAATCCCGATGGTTACTTATGCGGTTACGGCAAGCGTCTCCATCATCAGCATGTTTGAAGCAGGCTGGGTGCCGGGCATCATGTTGATTGTCGGCCTTTGCATCGCCAACGCCATCATGTGCAAAAAGTATGACTCGGTGGACACCACCAAGTATCCGGCAAAGACCTATCTCATTCGCTTCAAGGATGCCTTTCTTGCGCTGCTAATGCCGGTCATCATCCTGGGCGGCATTTACGGCGGCATCTTCACCCCGACGGAATCGGCGGCGGTTGCCTGCATCTACGCGCTGATCGTCTCCTGCTTCGTTTTCAGAGAACTGAATCTCAAGCAGCTCTACAAAATCTTCAAGGACAGCTGCATCAGCTCCGCAGTCGTTCTCTTTGTGGTCGGCATGTCCGCGCCGTTTGCGTGGTTCATGACCAGTGAGAACATTCCAACGATGATCTCCACCGCGGTCATGAGCACCTTCCACAACAAGTTTGTTATCCTGCTGGCGATGAACCTGCTGCTCCTGTTTCTGGGCTGCTTCCTGGAGACACAGTCCATCATTCTGCTGGTTACCCCGATCCTGCTGCCCATGGCGACTGCGCTTGGTGTCAGCCCGGTGGCCCTCGGTCTGATTATCATTGTGAATACCTCCATCGGCATGATCACCCCGCCTATGGCGGTCAATCTCTTTGTTGCCACTGGCATCTGCAAGACAACCGTCGGCGCGGTGTCGAAGAAGATAATCCCGTATCTGCTGCTAGAATTCGGTATTCTTCTGCTCTATACCTATATTCCGATCGTGTTCAATATTCCCATTGGTTGATCGGAGCAGAGACCAAAACACGGAAAAGCCCAATACATATTTGAAACGGACCAGTCTCTCTGCAAGACGCAGAGGAACTGGTCTGTTTTGCTTCATCGCTTGAAGGAGCGGCAGCTTTCTGGTATACTGCTAGTCGAAAAAACACGGGAATCGAAACGAAGAAGGAGAAGGGGCAAGAATGAACAAGCTCTTACTGGAGGTCTGCTGCGGAAGCGCAGAGGATGTCATCGAGGCATGGAAGGCCGGGGCGGACCGGATCGAACTGAACAGCAATCTGTTTCACGGCGGCCTGACGCCGACGGTGGGCTCTCTGCTGGTGGCAAAGCGAGAAACGAAGCTTCCGGTCATGACGATGGTGCGCCCGCGGGAAGGCGGCTTCTGCTACACGGAAACGGAGTATCGGGTCTGTCTGGAGGACGCGGAGGTGCTGCTGAAGAACGGAGCAGACGGGTTGGTTTTCGGTTTCCTGACCGCAGACGGGAGAATTGACCTGGAGCGAACACGCCGGGTGGCGGAACTCGCCCAAAACGCAGGGAAAGAGACCGTCTTTCACCGGGCAATTGATGTGGTTCCGGACTGGAAAGAAGCGGTGGATCAGCTGGCGGAGCTTGGAATCACGCGGATCCTGACCAGCGGGCAGGCCCCAGATGTCAGTGACGCGACGGACACCATCCGCGAGATGATCGACTATGCCGGAGACAGAATCCAGATTCTTCCCGGCGCGGGAATCACCATGCGGAATATTCAGCGGGTGGCAAGAGAGACCGGCGCAAGCCAGCTGCACGTTGCCGTCCATCGCAGCTGCATGGACACGTCGACGCGGAACAACCGTTCCATCTTCTACGGCGGATGTCTGTACCCGCCGGAGGACCGCTATCATCTGATCGATGGGACGGAAATCCAGCATATGCGGGACACGATCGGCTGACAAAACCGCGATTGCGGCCGATAAACGGATAAACAGCGATGAAAAAAGCCTTGGGATTCGCTTGCAGAATCCCAAGGCTGTTGTATCTATACAATTCCTTCCAGCTGAAGAAGCTTTTCTTTGTTCTCCAGGCCTCCGGCGTAGCCGGTCAGACTGCCGTCTGCGGCCAGAACACGGTGACAGGGAATGATGATCGAGATGGGATTGCGCCCAACGGCGCTGCCCACCGCCCGGGCCGAGCTGCCGAGCCGGCCGGCGAGGGCTCCGTAGGTAGCTGTTGCTCCATAGGGGATCTTCAGCAGTTCCTGCCAGACCTTCTTCTGAAATGCCGTCCCTTTCGGAGACAGGGGAAGACCGGAGACCTCCGGGGCTTCCCCGGCAAAATAGGCATCCAGCCAGAGCCTTGCAGCGTGAAGCACGGGTGTTTCGCGCTCCTTACCCTCACCGGCCAGGTGGCGGTCGGCATATTTCTGCTCGTCGATCACCAGGGCGGTCAGCGTGCCGCCTTCCGCGGTGACGGTCAGCATCCCCAGAGGGGAGCAATAGCGAATATAGTTATACATGGCAGACCTCTTTTCTATGATGACGGTTTTTCTGCACCGTGCATCACTATACCATGAACATGGGAATCATGCAATCAATATGCCGGCAGCATGGCGGAAATCATGAAAAACAGTTGACAACAGGGCAAATTTGTATTAATATCCATGCATCTCGAATAAGGACCCTCTCACACCACCGGGTGGGAGATTCAAGGGCATTCAGAGCTTGGCCGTAGGTACGGCATACCGGCAGGTATGTTACAAGGCGGAGCTCTGGATGCCCTTTCAAAATAAAGGAGGATTCAAAAATGAAGATCAGACCCTTTGCGGTGGAAGAATGGATGAATGCCTATGAAACCGGCGCGCGCTATAACATTGCCGAGACCTGTGTGGATTCCATCTCGGTCGATGAGCTCTTCCGCCTGTGCGGAGAAGACAGCGCCGCGTTCTGGAAGCGGTTTTCCGCCCGCCGTCTCACCTACGGAGACATTGAGGGAGCACCGGCCTTCCGGGAGGGCATCTGCAGGCTCTATAAGACGCTGAAACCGGAGGAAGTGGTCACGACCCACGGCGCGGCGGGCGCAAACCATCACGTGTTTTATTCTCTGGTGGAGCCGGGTGACCGGGTCATCAGCATCATGCCGACCTATCAGCAGCTTTATTCCATTCCGGAAAGCTACGGTGCGGAGGTCAAACTCCTGGATCTCACCCCGGAGAACGGCTACCTGCCGGCTCTGGAGCAGCTGCGGGAGCTGGCGGTGCCGGGAACGAAGCTGATCTGCGTCAACAATCCCAACAACCCCACCGGCGCGCTGATGTCGACGGAGCTGCTGCGGGAGATCGTGGAAATCGCGAGAAGCGTGGACGCCTATGTGCTCTGCGACGAGGTATACCGTCATCTGACCCAAGAGGATGTCTGGTGCGAGTCCATCGTGGATCTCTACGAAAAGGGAATCTCGGTCAGCAGCATGTCCAAGGTCTTTTCTCTGGCAGGGCTGCGCCTCGGCTGGATCGCGACCCACGACGAAGCGCTTCGCAAAGTGCTTCTGTCCCACCGGGACTACAACCACATCAGCTGCGGCATGTTCGACGAGGCCCTGGCGGCGGTGGCGCTTCAGCACAGCGACATCATTCTGGAGCGAAACCGCGGAATCGTCCGGGAAAACCTCGCCGTTCTGGACGCCTGGGTACAGAGCGAGCCGAGAATTCACTATCAGAAGCCCCGGGCGGGGACGACCGCGCTGGTCTATTACGACTATGCGCCGGATTCCTATGCCTTCTGCACCCGGATGTATCATGAGACGGGAGCCTTTGTAACGCCGGGCGACTGCTTTGAGCAGCCCAAGAGCATGCGCATCGGCTATGCCAGCGATGCGCAGACCCTGAAGGAGGGGCTCGCGGCGATCAGCGCCTTCCTGCGGATTCTGGAACGGGAGGAACAGGCATGAAACCGCTGTCCGGACGTGTCGGCCTGTTTACCGATTCCGTGATCCGCCGGATGACGCGGATCAGCGACGAATACGACGCCATCAATCTCTCCCAGGGCTTTCCGGACTTCGATCCGCCGAAGGAGCTGATGGACGCGCTGGCAAAAGTGGCCTATGAAGGGCCGCACCAGTATTCCGTCACCTACGGAGCGCCCAATCTCCGGGCGGCTCTGGCGGAAAAATACCGCCGAACCACGGGTGTGGAAGCGGATCCGGAGACCCAGGTGCTGGTCACCTGCGGCGGCACCGAGGCGATGATGAGCGCCATGATGGCGCTCTGCGATCCGGGGGACAAGGTGCTGGTGTTCTCTCCGTTCTACGAAAACTACGGAGCGGATGCCATTCTCTCCGGGGCCGAACCGATCTACATTCCGCTGGTGCCGCCGGATTACCGCTTTGACCCGTCGCTCATCGAAGAGGGATTTCGGGCAGGAGCCAAAGCGATCGTTATCTGCAACCCCTCCAACCCCTGCGGCAAGGTGTTTACGCGGGAAGAGCTGCTGCTGATCGGGGAGCTGGCGAAACGCTACGACGCCTATGTGGTGACGGACGAGGTCTATGAACATATGGTCTATGCGCCGGCGGTGCATACGGCGATGGCGGGTCTGCCGGGAATGGCCGAGCGGACCATCACCTGCAACAGCCTCTCCAAGACCTTCTCCATCACCGGCTGGCGGCTCGGCTATCTGATCGGACCGGAAGAGGTGGTGGAAGCCGCGCGGAAGGTACACGACTTTCTCACGGTCGGCGCACCCTCGCCGCTGCAGGAGGCCGCCGTCACGGGGCTGGGCTTCGGAGAAGACTACTACCGGGAGCTCAACGCCCTGTACCGGAAAAAGCGGGACTATTTCCTGGCAGGCCTGGATCGCCTGGGCCTGAAGCACAATGTCCCCCAGGGGACCTATTTCGTGATGATGGAGATCACGGACTTCCTCAAGCTGCCGCAGTTTCAGGGCTGGACGGATCTGGAGTTCTGCGAGTGGATGATCCGGGAGATCGGAGTCGCCGCGGTGCCGGGTTCCAGCTTCTTCCGGGAGCCGGTGAACAACCTGATCCGCCTGCACTTTGCCAGGGCGCAGGAGACCCTCGACGAGGTCTTCCGCCGTTTGGAAAAGATGGCCGCACTGCTGAACGGATGAAGCCGAGACAGAAAAGAAGATTTATCGTATAGAAAAAGGACAGCGCTGCACAGTTCATGAAACAGCGCTGTCCTTTTTGTCGACGGATGAGGAGCGTCCATCCTGAAAGAGAAGACCCCGGGCCTGGGCCCGGGGTCCTTGTGCTTGTCAGGGTTTATGAACATTGAATAAGGAACGCTTTTGACAGAATTCACAAAGGACCGTACCGTGCCGATCTCAGCGCCCGTCACGGCTCGGAAAACGGGACCGGGGACAGGCCCGCTTTGCAAAGAGGGAGTTTTCTGTTATACTGCCTCTGTTGTTTCCGAGAGGAGGACCGGACATGAAAACAATCGTCAGATCTTTTTCCGAGCTGAGTATCAAGGAGCTTTACCGCATTCTGAAGCTTCGGGTCGCTGTGTTTGTGGTGGAACAGAACTGCCCCTACATGGAACTGGATGACCTGGATCAGAATGCCGTTCATGTGTGGCTGGAGGAAGCCGGGGAGATCAAAGCCTATCTCCGTGTGCTGGACAGAGGGGCGGAGAGCGAATTCGTATCCATCGGACGGGTTCTGGCGACGGAACGCGGGGCCGGACTCGGGACCAAAGTCCTGATGGCCGGAATCCGGGTGGCACGAGAGCGGTTTGGCGCACAGCAGATCTATCTGGAAGCCCAGAGCTATGTGAAAAGTCTTTACGAAAAACAAGGGTTCCGGCAGATCTCGGAAGAATTCCTGCTGGACGGCATTCCGCACGTGAAAATGCTGCTTACGGATTGATATAGATCAGCTCAGGCGGGTTCCACAGCCGGGGGACGACGGAATTGTTGCTCAGGCCGCGGCTGATGATCTGATTTCCGAGCATACCTTCGGTGCGCTTCGGAAACAATCCCTGTCCCGGAGCATAAACACCGTGGAAACACTTGTCCAGGGGAGAATAATATCGCCACTGGCCTCCGTGGGCATGGCCGGAGAGAATCAGATCGATGCTGCGGGCATTCAGATAGCGGGGCACATATTCGGGATGATGGCAGAGAAGAATCTTATACCCCTCCTGCCGCTCAAAGTTCCTCAGCCAGTCGAGATTCGGCTCGGGCTTTCCGGCCCAGACGCTTCGGTCCGGTTCCGGGTACAGAAAGGCGAGGGGCTGTTTGTCCCGCCAGGTCTGATAGGCGGTGAGACGCGCGGAGGTCAGGCCCCCGACGCAGAGCGCGGCGCCGCCTATGGAGAGAGAAACAAAGCGGTTGTCGAGGACGACGGCGCCGGTATCGGCAAGCAGCGCCAGATCCTGCTCGTTCAGCATCCACTCGTGGTTGCCGAGGGAGACAAAGGTGGGGGCAAGGGCCGCGCAGGCGCCGAGAAGCTCCAGCGCGTTCCGGCTCTCGTGCATTTTCAGCCTCCCGGGAGCGGCGGGCGGCGCAGCATACAGGAAATCCCCGGCCAGAAGAATCAGCTCCGGTGGATGCCGGCGCAGGCTTTCCAGGACCGTGTCCATGTCCTGATTGTGGGTGTCTGCCAGCAGCGCCGCGGTAACCGGGCAGGCGGGAACGTGATAGCTTGTCTCGACCATTCTGAGCCTCCTTTCGACAGGGTGGCAACAGTGTATCACAGGAACCGGACAGAGGCAAGAGCCGGAAAGCTGATCGGCAGTTCCCCGTTTGAAGATCAAAGGGGAACTGCCGATTTTAGTGCGCCCGGCGAGCGCACGTTCTAAAGGGTGAAAGTCCCGAGACCGCCCGGCAGTGGGAAGGTCATAGCCAAAGCCAAGGGTGTCCGCTGCGA
>CADAPN010000037.1 GCA_902789835.1 Oscillospiraceae bacterium | reverse complement strand
AGCCTCCGGCATCTCCGAAGGCCTGGTCCGCATTTCCATCGGCCTGGAGGATCCCGAGGACATCATCGCCGACTTCGAGCAGGCTTTCGCCGGTCTCGTTTGATTGAAAATCTGAATTACCGCTTCCCCGACGGGGACGGAAAAGGCAAGAGGATCTTTGACCCTCTTGCCTTTTTTACTTCTTCAATTACCCAAACTCAACAGTCAGCTGTCCTATGCAGTCTGTCTCACGCATCCTCCTTGTCCGGGAACAGCGTGTCAAGAAGTTCCTGAAGCTTGCCCTCCTTCGCATAAGGCAGCGCATCGGCAAGCCGGAGGTTATGTTCTGAAATATCCTTTGTTTCATCAAAGCCAAGAATATAGCTGACTGCAATGCGATAGATGATTTCAGTCGGCGCCAGACCATATACCTGTTTGGAGAAAATATGCTTCAACCGTTCTTTCGGATCCGGGAACCGGCGTTTCATCTCTTCGCTCTTAAAAAGACGCTTCACGATCTCCGTAATGTACAGCCCGGATTTCATATACAGGTCAATGAACGTCTTCTCGGGATCGTCAAAGCATCCGGGGTTCTCCTTCTCCATCAGGTCCGCCATCATCTGCACCGTTTTCTTTGGCGTGAAAATCTGGTTTGTTTTCTGAGGCGGGATATAGTCGAAGATATCTTCTGTCTTTTTCTCATCGAAGTAATCGGCCAGCGCAATCTTTAAACGCATGAATTCTTTTACGGAATCATCAAAGACAATCGGGTCAAAGATATTTCCGGGGAAATCTTCCATTTCTCCGGTCTCTTCATTCAGAATACTGCCGCCGTCTCTGAGAAGTCGGAATTCATCCAGAGAAATACTCGTTACTTCAATGAACACCTTGTCGGGAATGATGGTATCAAAGGTTGCAAGCGTAACCCCGCTGTCCCCATAGGCCATCAGGAACGAAGGGATCGTACGGGAGAAGCCGCGCAGATGGTCTTTGACCGCATCTTCAATGCTCCTCTTCTCACGCTCTTTGATCTTTGTATCCGTGCGTTCCACAATTTCTTCTGCCGCAGAGTGGACAAAATCATCCACCATGTTGTGGAGCGTTTCTTCCAGTCCGGCTTTCAGCTCTTCCTTCTTTGCTGCATATTCCTGTTCGATCTGATCTGTCGATTTTCCGGTTTTGAATCGGTTGCGCATCTCATCCAGATAATCACGCTCGGCAACCTTCTGCTCGATTTCATGGTTGCTTTTTGCTTTTTCAACAACGAAATCGAACCTGTTCTCCATTGTTTTCTGGATTGCTTTGGCATCATTCGCCTTCAACTGTTCCCCATAGTGTTCCTTGGCTTTCTGAACCATTGCGGCAACGGTCTCGCCTTTGAAACGTTCAGAAAATTCATCGAAGGCCGATTTTGCTCCCGTATCAAGGCCCCATGTTGCATCCGCAAAAGCATCATTGATCATATTATCCAGCGTTCCGTCTGTCACCGATGAATAAATCGGATCGCCGAATAGGTCTTTCGCCGTGCCAATTACCTTTTCAGGCGGGATTTCCACTTCGCCTGTTTCCGGATTGATGTTGAGGTCTTCTGCCGTTTTATCAGTAATCGGGATATCTTTGGCTTTCGGTTCCTCAAGAGGCTGGAACTTGGAGAGAATGTCGATAACCGCCTGCGGAGCATTAAACACATTTCCGATATTCTGGAACAGATAGTTGGACATGAAACCGCGTCTGACAACTTCCTGAGAACGGATCTTGCGAGGAATAGACAGAACCTTCTCCGCATCCAGCTCGATCATTTCGCCGTTTTCATCCTCACCGATGACCGGGAAGAAGTTCAGCAGCTCACGGACATTCTGCTTTCTGGTATCCATATCACCTCTTCCGCCAACCGTATTGGTGGAGAGGTCATTTGCAAATTCCTCGAAGATCGTCAGCGTACGGGCGGGATCGAAGTCGAACACATAGGCATTTTGCTTCCGGAAATACTTCCCATTCTTCAGGAACATGCACGGATTCTGTGCCCGGAACGCCGCCTGCATATACAGAGCTGGGCTCTTGATGTTGCTCAGCATCAGGACGGCCGTCCACTCCGGAATGGTAATGCCGGTCGTCAGCTGCCCGACAGAGAGCGTGATCGTCTTATCATGCTCGGCAATGGCCTTCTTCACTTTATCGAATGACTTCTCGGTTTCTTCCGTATCATCCAGCTTTCCGTCGCCGGCAGCAAGCACGATCTCATAATCTGAGAACACCGGATGTTTCTTCAGCTTGGATGCCAGCGCTTTTGCGCTGTCCACGCGATTGAGGAGCCAGAAGGTATGCTTCAGTTCTTCCCGCAGTTCCGATGTGGAGAACGGGAACTTCTTCTGAGTTGTCAATGCATCCAGGAATTTGTCTACGCTGGAATCATGGACGAATTTACCTCTTCCATCAGTCTCAAAGAACAGATTAAGGTCAAAAGCATACTCTTCGGTCTCACCGTTGATTTCCACGCCTCTGTCAATCTGATCACTGATGATCTCAGACATCTGGTAGGTGAACAGATTGAGGAAAGGAAGTGCCTCATATGGGTTGTTTCCTTCGGCTTCGTCCCAGTCTCTCTTGGCCTTCTGCTCATCGGCATAAGTCCAGTTGAAGATTGCCTGTTCAGAGAATTTGTCGTTTGCAAGGGCTTTGAAAGGCGTTCCGGACAGGTGGAGCGTAAACTTGCGCTTGATATGATCAAAGGCCGTATCCGTTTTGAGCGTATCTACACCTTCATGCGCCTCATCAATCACGAGGATATCCCAGTTCGTATCCTTGATTTCTTTCAGCTTATCAAACTTGCCGCCGAAATAGATGGACCCCTTCAGATCCTGCAGGCTCAGGAACTCAATACATCCGTAATCCTCGCGGCGGACCACCTGGATATATTCTTCGCGGGAGAGCACAAAGGGCTGCCCACGCAGGGCTTCGGTTTCACTGACAAACTTGAACCCTGAATCATCCCCCATAAACTGACAGTAATCGGAATACCAGGAGTTTGCAATTGCCGGACGGTTCGTCACAATCAATACATTCTGCGCATGAACTGTCTTACAGAAATCATAGACAGACAGTGTCTTCCCAAACCTGGGCTTCGCATTCCACAGGAAAGAGCCGTTTTCATGAGCAGCCTTATAATTGGCTGTCATCGCAACTGCTTCCGCCTGTTCCTTGCGAAGAGTATACTGGACGACTCCAGCCGCCTTCAAAATGCCTCTGTCAGCACGGAAATCATAGAATTTCGTGCGTCCATCAGTGCCGTTTATGTGGAACCATTCTGTTCCTCTCTTGTTCTCAACGCCGCCTTTGCGAAGATAGGCATGGAAGTCCTTATCAGTAAACCTGTCACCGGAGCCATCATCAAAGATGGCGGCACCTTTCCATTCCAGCTTTGCCAACGTATCTGATGTATGAGTCTGCTGCTTGATCCGGCTCTCTACATCCTGGGATTCCGTATAACCGATCTTAGTCCAGCCATCATGTTCTTTGATCTGAGGAGTGGAATAAGCATAGATCATTGGAAACACTGGTTTGCTTGTTTTGACTGTGATCCCGTTCACTTATACCATCTCCTTCACATTGGTTTCAATAAACTGGATTTCTTCAGCAGTGAGACCGTATTTTTTGTAGAGCTGCTTGTCAATATTGGATACAGAAGTGTTCCAGTTGATGTCAGACTTTGATGTGAAATCCTGAAGCGGGATTAGTTTCCATACACCCCTATCATTATCCTGAGTTACTTTGAGCACATCCAACAAAGTCCGTGCGAACTTCGTTTTAATATACTTTATTACGGACTCCGCTTCATAGCTACTATTAAACGATCCAATACCTATAAATGTCTGCGTATATCCAATATTCGGTTCTCCAAGCACTAATGAACTTAAAGATTCTCCAAAAACACCAGCTCCATTTGCTCTTGGGCACAGAGCTTTCCAATGTTTAAGATTCTCATGTGAGCAGTCTACATATTTAATTGGGATATATCGCCATGTCCTTTTATTCTTTAAAACGCCAAGCACCTTAATATCGTCCTTTTTACAAGGAGACTCTGAAAACAGGCTTATTCTTTCAAATGCATTGTTACGAAAACGTTTATCTTTTCCGTCAGACCCTATCATTTCACGATACTCAGGGTAATCCTTATACAGATTCTCAAGGTTAAAACGGACTTGTGTATAGATTATTGATGAGAGACTGGCTTCCTCATCTTTGGCTCTGCATTTTTTTACAATTTCATTTAATTCTGGAAATGCTGTAAATGTTCCTATTGCGCCATAGTTTTTATAACGGCTATGATAGGTGATTGCAACCCCACCTTTAATATCGGTGTTGCTAAAAATCTTTTTTGCATCCGGTTCATAATGAAGAACTTTTAAATGCGGATCCTCCAACATTTTATCCATCCATTTTTTGGGAGTATTTCCTGCCTTAAAGAGGAATCTTGCAGGATGAATCATTTCTACATCGTCCGCTATTTCATAAGCAGCTTCAAGAAACTTATCATATACCGGCGGCATGTACGTTGCATTATCTCCAAGGCTGGTATCCTGATACGCTGGATTCCCGATGCAAAATGAGAACTTTTTCATCCGCAATTACCTCCTTAATCTTTCAATTCAGTGAATTTATGAGCTTTTCCGCCTTCTCCTGTTTCTCGCCAATCTCGAATCAGGCACACAGGCTGAATATTCTTCGGCTCTTCGATAACAGCATCAAAGAATCCCTCGAATGCTGTCTGATCCATTTCTTCTTTCTCCGGCTCTGCATACGGGATGGTGCATGTAAAGCCGTCCATCTGCCAGAAATTCCAAACAATTACATTTACGATCTTCTGAAGTTCGGATGGGGCCGGCTGTCTGTTCAGGCGAGCCTGCATGTAATCCACATACGTGTTCAGAAGATTGATGCGTGCGATCAGAAGATTGTCGCCCTGAAATTCATAACCATAAACACTCTGGAAGGCTCGGCACACCCATTTCATCCATTCTTCTTCAGATGATGTGTTTTCATTTACAACACGAAGCTTTCGATCCAGAAGGCCGATCCGGCGGCGCAACGGGATCACCGTCCCGGTAGTGACATCGTATCGGGATACGATATACGGCGCTTCCCCACAGGTAATCTCGATTCTTCTGGAATCTACGTATTCCTGCCAGTCCTTCCCTTCAGGGAATTCAATGCGGCCCTCTGTCGGAATCCAGTTTTCGCCCTCCAGCGCCTCGAACACATTTGGTCTGCCAAACCACTCCTCGTCTGCATATGCGTTCATCTTGCAGACGATCCAGCCGGGAGTCATCACTTCAGCCTTGACCTTTGTACGCAGCTTCTGCGCTTCCAGGCTTTTCATCACCCTGGGCTGCAGTTCACATGCATCGACATTGAGCAGTTTCTCCGCTGTCATCTGGCTTGTTTCAGAGAATTCCTCGCCCAGTGCTGAATAGCTGTCCGTTGCGAAGATGATGTTCTGTTTGGTCGTTTTGTCTTTCAGAAGAAGGTCAAGTACATCCTTGACCGGATATTCATTGATGCTGATCAGCTTGTTCACTCAAAACCTCCTGATTTTCAACAGAACTAAAGCAATCATGTCCCAATCATGGGATACTGTGCTGTATATTGATAAGCGCAGACTGGCGCCTTTCATACGGTTCTTGATATCAGGTCTTCGTGAACGAAAAAAGGAGACACTATTCCGAAACCGGAATAAATGTCTCCCTATAAAACGTGTGTTCCAATGGAATGTGTAGCACACCTTGTGTTACAACTTAAAAGCCAGAATGATTGCGATTTGCCGTGATTTCTGCTATACTTTAAACAACAATAATCACGGGCTAATGATCATCGTCAAGGTCTCCCAACTTTGGAACACAAGGTGTGCTTTTGTTTACAGATTCTTTTGCCCAGCGCAGAAATGTTGTATGTGAAATTCCGAGTACTCTTGCCGCGGCACGGGCTGAAAACTTTCCAGCTTTCCAATCTTGATAAACAGAATAAAAGGAAGAAGGGCGTTCCATCGGTTTTCGACCGAAGTGAACACCCCTTCTTTTTGCTGCGACAATTCCCTCAGCCTGCCGCTGAAGAATGAATTCACGTTCAATCTGTGCCATATAGCTTAACAGTTGGAGCACGATATCCGCGATCAGCGTCCCTGTTAAATCTTTTCCCTGCCGGGTATCCAGCAATGGAATATCCAGAACAACGATGCCAACATGCCGCTCCTTTGAAATCATTCGCCATTGCTCCAGAATCTCGTCGTAATTGCGCCCAAGCCTGTCAATGCTCTTGATAATCAAAGTGTCTCCCGGCCTCAGTTTTTTCAGAAGTCGACGATAGCCCTCACGATCAAAGTTCTTTCCAGACCTTTTGTCCATAAATATCGCATTTTGAGGTACCCCGGCTTCCTGCATGGCAATACGCTGCCGATCTTCATTCTGATCTTTTGTAGATACTCGGATATAGCCATAGATGTTGTTGCTCAATATGATCCCTCCAATTCATTTGGAACTATTATGCTCCAAATCAGAGGAAACCTTAACGATGATATTCTGTTATGGTATGAAATCTGAATTACCGGTTTTTCACTCTCTTCTCTCTCGATCTTTACTTCTAATATTGCTTTCCTCCTGTAAGTATCTCTTCCAAAGAGTATAGCAAAGTTTTTTGATATACGCAAGTGCGTATACGCACAGGCGTCATAGCCCCTACAATCTTCATGAGGTGGGAACTATGACGGTTAAAGATGCAGTTGTTTTTCGTTTTCAGCAGATCTGCAATCAACGTGGAATCACGGCAAATGAGCTTGCGAATCTCTCCGGTGTTACCCCATCAACTGTATACAGTATGATGGATGCAAGCCGCCGTGATCTGTCAATCATTACCATAAAAAAGCTTTGTGACGGCTTGGATATTACATTGGGCGAATTCTTCTCCACTCCCGAGTTCGACGCTCTGGAACAGGAAATCCGATAGCCGTTTGCAGACAGCCATCATACTCTTTTCAAAGAAAACGGATGCTTCATCAATTTGGTGAAACATCCGTTTTTCAAAACGATTCAGGATTTAAATTGAGTCATAACTTCTCTCTGTATAGATCCTCTCCTGTGTAATAGCGATACCCGGCTTCCTGCTCCTCAAATCCGGCAACGGCGATAAATCCCATCCGGACGACTTTCAGCGCTTTAATCTCTCTGACCTGGCCCGCCTCATGATGGATTTCAGCAAGTGTCATCGGCTTTTTATAGTACTTCGCCTCGCAGATTTCGTATTCATCCCCAAATGCGAGCGCCACATCGAACTCCCCGTTTTTATGATTTGCCGGATCGTCATAATAGTATGTGCCGATATTTGTGATTCCGGGAAGCCTTCCCGCCCGCGCAAGAACAGAGAAAAAGCTGCGGCACTGCTCTTCGAATCGGCGTGGAACAAAATCCTTCAGCAACGTCTGCGAAACGATCTGCTCAAAGAACGTCCGTTCGCCGATCATCTGCAGCGTACTCTTGTTGGGATATACATAAGTATAGTAAAACCGCATCAAATTATCATTGATCTCGTAATATTTCTTTTTTGGATCCTTCGCCTTATTGATCGGCGCGTTCTGACATACCAGCTCCATGGCCACAAGAGATTTCAGCTGCTTGGCAAGGTTTCCAGTACTGTTCATATCCAGCTTGTTTTCCAGCTCAGAATACTTTTTCTTTCCGTTTCCGAGAACCGATAAAATACGCTCGGCATTTACCGCATTGCTGTAATCGGACAAAAGAAGGTTCGATGCATACAGATGGACGGGATTGCTCGGCGTCAGTATCGTGCGAATGATGTTCTGCTCCAGTGTTTCCTCCTCGCGCAGCTGCTGAAGCACAAAAGGAGATCCCCCAAATACGCTGTAGAACGCAATTTTCTCATAGGCTGTCTTGGAGGGGTAAAAGGCTGCCGCTTCCCGATAGTTCAGCTCCTGCAAATGGATGATCAGTCCAAAGCGGCCGTACAACGCGTCTTTTTCCTCCAGCAGATTCTTCATCACACTGATCTGTGAACCGGAAAAAATCAGACTGATGTTTCCAAGTCTGTTGTCAATGATATTCTGGAAGATCGAGTCGATTTTCTTCGATTCCGCAAAGGTACTGAGATACGGGTATTCATCAATGACCACAACAAACTCACGGGGAAGAGCGTTGAGAAGGGCAAACACGTCCTGTAACGTCTCAAAGGAAGGGGAGAAAGACAGAATTCGCTCCTCGAGAAGCACCTTCACAAACGCGTCCACGTTTTCTTTGATCGTTCCCTTGATGCATTCATAGTAAATGGCCGTCCTGTCCTGTGCTTTCAATGCTTCTTTGATCAGGCGCGTTTTACCGACGCGCCGTTTTCCGTACACCAGAGCAGCATGATTGCTCTGCTTCATGGCTGCGGTAAGCTGGGACAGTTCTTCGGATCTTGCGACGAACAAGAAAACCACCTCTTTGCTGAATCAAAATTCAGTGAAAATTAATTCAGTTAAATAGTACACTCAGGAGCCGGCTTTGTCAAGAGGGGAAAAAGTTTCATATCTTCTGATCAAAAAGCCGCGGAAGCGCATTTCGCTTCCGCGGCCTTTTCATATGACGGAGGGAACGATGATTTCGCCCCGTCCCCCGCAATAGCGGGTGGTCAAGTCTATGATTCGCTGTGCCGTTTCCCTCAGCAGTTCATCGGGCGTGGCGTCGTTGCCCTGCACAATATAAAAGACGTTCTGTGCTTCCTCGTCCACCTTGGTCTTCTCCACCTGGCGAATCTCTAAGCGGCAAAGCACTTCGTTGGCATCGTCGCAGTAGCTGTACTCATGCGCCGCCACGGGGATCGGCTCGCTCTGGCCGATTGGGACGAAGCGCTCGCTGCCGTCGGTAAAGCGCAGCGTGATGTTTCCTTCTGCCCGGTCGATATTGTGGGCGCCCAACGCCAGCTTGCTCTCCAGCGAGATGAGATTATAGATATCCACGGCCTGGTTGATATAGAACATTCCGCGGTTCTTTTTGAGCAACTTGATGAGGTTCTCACTGGCAGGGATATTTTTTCGACGCTTGACGCCGGTGCGGTCGTGGAGGATGTTGAAGCCCTCCAGGATCGGATCGTCGTGTACCTCCAGCATCTCATATGCCGTGTACAGCTCTTCCAGCCGCTTTTCCCGATAGGCCGCCCATTCCGGGTCTTCGCCATGGTTGTCAATCCCATATACCGCGGCAAACAGAATTTTCACGCCCGCGTCCAAAACGGCCTGTTCCACATAAAAATCCATGGTCTGCTCTCCCTCAATCATACAGGTGCTTGCTGAAATAGCGCTCGCCCCGGTCCGGCAGCAGCGTGACGATGTTTCCCCGCGCGCCGTCCTCAATCAGCTTTTTGGCCGCAGCCACAGCTGCGCCGGACGAGGTGCCTACAATCAGGCCCTCCTTCGCAGCAAGCTCCTTCACTTCCGCAAAGGCCTCTGTGTCGCTGATCTTGATCACCTGATCCACCAGAGAAATGTCCATAGTCTCGGGGATAAAATCATTCCCGATGCCCTCAATGTCATAATCCGCGTGCTCACCGCCGCCGATGGTGGATCCCAGCGGGTCGGCCAGCACGCCCCGTATCGCGGGGTTTTGCTCCTTCAGATATTTCACCACGCCGGTAAACGTGCCGCCGCTGCCCGCGCCCGCCACAAAGTAGTCGATTTTCCCTTCCAAGTCCCGGTAGATCTCCGGACCGGTGGTCTCATAGTGAGAAAGCGGATTCGCGGGATTCCTGAACTGCCCCAGCATGACTGCACCGGGGATAGAGGCGCGCAGCTCCTCGGCCTTGGCCGCGGCGCCGAGCATCCCGTCCTCACGCGGCGTATTGAGGATCTCCGCGCCCAGGGCGCGCATCAGCGTCTGCTTTTCCTGTGAGAATTTGGTGGGCACAACGAAAATCACCCGGTAACCCCGGCCCAGCGCGGCAAAGGCGATCCCGAGCCCGGTGTTGCCTGCCGTGGCCTCGATGATGGTCCCTCCCGGCCTGAGCAGCCCGTCTCGCTCCGCCGCGTCGATCATATATTTGCCCACGCGATCCTTGACGCTGCCCGCAGGGTTATAGGTCTCCAGCTTGGCGTAGAGCCGTGCGTCCGCGGGCAGTCCCAACTGCGTCAGGCGTACAAGGGGCGTATTGCCGATGAGCTCCTGCATGGATTCATACACCGCCATGTTATCTGACCTCACTTTCCGTTATGGCCTGCTCCAGATCCGCAAGCAGATCTTCGGCCTTCTCGATCCCGATGGAGAGACGGATCAGGCCGTCCGTGATTCCCACCGCCTCCCGGATCTTTCTGGGAATAGAGGCGTGGGTCATGGTAGCCGGATGACACACCAGGCTTTCTACGCCGCCGAGACTCTCCGCCAGAGCGATCAGCTTCAGGGAAGAGAAAAACTTCCGGATATCGTGCTTTTCGTCCAGCTCGAAGGAAATCATGGCGCCGCCGTTCTTCGCCTGCCTGCGGTTGACCTCATAGCCCTGTGCGTCAGGCAGACCGGGATAATAGACTCTCTTCACCGCCGAATGCTTCTGCAGGAAAGCGGCGGTCTTCTCCGCGTTTTCCACATGTCTGTCCATTCGTACACCCAGCGTCTTGATCCCGCGGATCAGCAGAAAGGAATCAAACGGCCCCAGCACGGCGCCCGCCGCGTTTTGAAGGAAAGCAAGCCTTGCGGCCAGAGCGCTGTCCCTGACCGCGGCCAACCCCGCGATCAGATCGCTGTGTCCGCCGAGATACTTGGTCGCGCTGTGCACCACAATGTCGGCGCCCAGCTCCAGCGGCCGCTGCAGATAGGGCGTCATGAAGGTATTGTCCACGATGGAGAGAAGCCCGTGTCTGTGAGCGATTTCCGAGACTGCGGCCAGATCCGTGACCGTCAGCAGCGGGTTTGCCGGGCTTTCCACCAAAACGGCCCGGACCTCCGGCGTAATGGCCGCCTCGAACGCGGCCAGATTCGTGGTATCCGCAATGGCGTAACCGATTCCGAACTGTTGGAACACCTGATCGAGCAGGCGGAAAGTACCTCCGTAGACATTGCTGGAGATCAGGATCTTATCCCCCGAACAAAACAGACTCAGCACCGTCGTGATCGCCGCAAGGCCGGAGGCAAAGGCAAAGCCCGCTGTTCCTCCCTCCAGCTCCGCGATCAGCGCTTCCAGCGCGGCGCGTGTCGGATTGCCGGTGCGGGAATATTCCCAGCCCGTATTCTGGCCGAGCCCCTGCTGCTCATAGGTAGAAGTCTGATAGATCGGCACGTTGACCGCGCCGGTGGTCTTATCTCCGTAAATGCCGCCGTGGATCAGGGCGGATTCGATATGCTGATATTGCGCCATGTTCATTTCTCCTTGCTCGTGATTGGATCGCCCCGATGCCGGAAGACGGGCGCCGGGGCGATCGCAAAAGAAAAAGAGAGATTCCTTGTAAATTATTCCTTTTTATACTTTAGATGCTGCGGCGAAGCCCTTCTCCAGGTCGGCGAGGATATCGTCGATGTGTTCCGTGCCGATGGAGAGGCGGATGGTGTTCGGGTGGATGTCCTGATCCTCCAGTTCCTCTATGGTGAGC
The DNA here is from genome assembly GCA_902789835.1 of Oscillospiraceae bacterium. Next base: position 2,150 of record CADAPN010000037.1, on the reverse strand, counting down.
TGGGAATGGGTGGTGGTGGCGGGGTGAATGACGAGGCTCTTTACGTCCGCCACATTGGCAAGCAGCGAGAAGATTTCCAGCGCGTCAATGAAGGCGTGGGCCTCCTTCACGCCGCCCTTGATGTCAAAGGTGAAGATGGAAGCGCCACCGTTGGGGAAGTATTTCTCGAACAGCGCATGGTCGGGATGCTCCGGCAGAGAGGGGTGGTTGACCTTTTCCACCTGCGGGTGATTCGCAAGATATTCCACGACCTTCTTCGTGTTTTCCGCATGGCGGTCGAGGCGCAGGGACAGGGTCTCCACACCCTGCAGCAGCAGGAAGGCGTTGAAGGGGGAGATGGCGGCGCCCGTATCGCGCAGGAGGATGGCGCGCAGGTAGGTGATAAAGGCGGCAGGCCCGGCCGCGTCCACAAAGGAGATCCCGTGGTAGCTGGGGTTTGCTTCCGCGATGGGCGCGTATTTGCCGCTTGCCTTCCAGTCAAAGTTGCCGCTGTCCACCACGATACCGCCGAGCGTCGTGCCGTGGCCGCCCAGGAACTTGGTGGCGGAGTGCAGCACGATGTCCGCGCCGTGCTCGATGGGTCGGATCAGGTAAGGGGTACCAAAGGTGTTGTCGATGGCCAGGGGGATGCCGTGTTTGTGAGCGATGGCCGCGATGGCGTCGATATCCGGAATGTCGGAATTGGGGTTGCCCAGGGTCTCGAGGTAGATGGCCTTGGTGTTGGGCTGGATGGCGGCCTCCACCTCCGCCGGATTGTGGGCGTCCACAAAGGTGGTCTGGATGCCGTAGAGGGGCAGCGTGTGGGCAAGCAAGTTGTAACTGCCGCCATAAATGGTCTTCTGCGCGACAATGTGATCGCCCGCCTGCGCCAGGGCCTCGATGGTATAGGTCACGGCTGCGGCGCCGGAGGCCAGGGCCAGCGCGCCCACGCCGCCTTCCAGCGCGGCGATGCGTTTTTCCAGCACATCCTGGGTGGAGTTGGTCAGGCGGCCGTAGATGTTGCCCGCATCCTGCAGGCCGAAACGGGCCGCCGCATGGGCGGAGTTGTGAAACACGTAGGACGTGGTCTGATAAATGGGGACGGCCCGTGCGTCGGTGGCGGGATCGGCCTGCTCCTGGCCGACATGAAGCTGCAGCGTTTCAAATTTATAGTTAGACATGATATGTACCTCTTTTTCATGATATTTCCGCTTTTATGATCCGATCAAACCCCAGCGGAGCAGGTTTGATCGGGAGAGCAGGAACAAAGTCATCGGTCAATGGAGCCGAACTCATGCGGTCCCATGACCTTATGGCCTTGTTCCGACGTCATTCGTCCGTTCCTGAAATTGTGCCGGTTCAACAGCTCAAACAGATCTTTCATCGTTTCATCCCTCAAAAACAAAAATCCGGAGAGCCCATCGGGCTCTCCGGTCGTCGACAAAGCAGTAGGAGAACTCAAACAGGCACGGCAAAGCGCATGCGCATCTCACAGCGCATGTCACAACACATCATGCAGTTGAAGCTCGCCTGACGCATTTCAAGTCCTCCGTTAATCCTACTTTTCCTATCGAATTGATATGTTTATATCACAAACATCTCGCTTTGTCAACGGAAAAAAGAAAAAAGATTTTCCCCTAATACTCCTCCAGGAAATGGTGCCGGACGCCGTCTTTCTTATACGCGATCACCGTGTTGAGATTCACATTGGAAACACTCTTGAAAATATTGGCCTCGATCTGTGGATTTGTCTCTTTCAGAGCTGCGATCAGCTTTTTCGTCTCAAGACGCTTGGAAGAGGTGGTGCCATCCTCATGGCAGGTGGTGCAGGTGTCGGTAAAATGGCAGGCACATTGCAGAAAGTGCAGTTCGTTCCAGTCCCGCCATTTGCAGATGTCCGCTTCCCGAACAAAGTACATTGGGCGGATCAGCTCCATGCCTTCAAAATTGGTGCTGTGCAGTTTCGGCATCATGGTTTGAATCTGGCCGCCATGGAGCATTCCCATCAGAATCGTCTCAATGACATCGTCATAGTGATGACCGAGCGCAATTTTGTTGCACCCGAGTTCCTTCGCCTTGCTGTAAAGATACCCCCTGCGCATTCTCGCGCATAGATAGCAGGGGTTTTTCTCCACCGTATCCACCACGTCAAAAATTGTGCTTTCAAAAAC
>CADAPN010000036.1 GCA_902789835.1 Oscillospiraceae bacterium | reverse complement strand
TTTGCGGAATCCGCAACGGCAGTTCTGTTCTTTATTGTGCCGAATGGCGGCAGTTCACTCAGAAAAATCGGAGTCAATCAACGCGGACAGCGTCTCAATTGCAGCTTCCTCATCCGCTCCGTCAGCGATGATCTTCACCGCTGTGCCTTTGACGATTCCGAGGGAAAGGACGCCGAGAAGGCTCTTGGCATTGACTCTTCTCTCTTCCTTTTCCACCCAGATGCTGCTCTTGAACTCGTTGGCTTTCTGAATAAAGAAAGTCGCGGGCCTGGCATGAAGTCCGACCTGGTTATCTATAACTACCTCTTTGCTGATCATACTTGCCACTCCTTGTTTCCAGTCAGAATAAACATAAAAAGAATCTTCGCTTTTGATACTTTATCAAATTTCGTGGCTTCCGTCAACTGCTTTTCACGCTTTCGTTGTTTTGCCTATTTTAGGAGTCCCGAAGGAGCCGAATTTATTTCAGTTCGACCACGTTTTTTTGTGTTTTGTTCCCGGGGAAGCGTTTGCAGTGCCCCGGAACTTATGGTATAATGCGTTCTGTTTCATGATTCGCGCATGTACACAGCATTCTTCCACTTCCGACCATATTGTCAGGGCAGTACCGTCCGGGAAGGAGCAGAACAGATGGCCAGGTCTACGGAAAACAGATATCTTCACGCGCTGCGGTCTCTTGCCGCCAATCCGAGGAAAATCCTGATTTATATGAACAGCGCCCACCTCCTGAATCCGCTCCCGGATGAAACCTTTCTCCGTCTGCTGTGGAAGGCGCGGTTTGGGACCGAGCTGAACCTGGAGCATCCGGAGACTTTTAACGAAAAAATGCAGTGGCTGAAGCTTCATGACCGCGATCCGCTTCATACCATGATGGTGGACAAGTACGCGGTTAAGCCCTACGTCGCTGCGCTGATCGGTGAAGAGCATGTGATTCCGACCCTCGGGGTCTGGGATGTTCCGGAGGAGATTGACTTTTCCGTGCTGCCCGACCGCTTTGTTCTCAAATGCAACCACACCTCCGGAGAGGGGCTTATTCTATGCCGGGACAAGTCCCGGCTCGACTGCAGGAAGGCCGTCCGGGAGCTGAAGAAGGCCATGAAGGACGACTATTACCTTACCTACCGAGAGTGGCCCTACAAGGACGTCCCCCGAAAAATCATCGCCGAGCCCTATATGGAGGACCGTCTGGCGGCGGAATCGGGCCTGGATACGCTGCCGGTATACAAAATCCTCTGCTTTGAGGGAGAACCCCGCATCATCCAGACCATCCAAAACGACAAGACCGCTCACGAGAGCATTGACTATTTTGATCCAGCGTGGAAGCTTCTTCCCTTCCGTCAGAACTATCCCAACAGCACGGTTCCGACCGCCCGGCCCCGGAGGCTCTCCGAGATGCTGGAGACGGCGAAAACACTTTCGGCCGGGTTTCATTTTCTTCGGGTCGATCTCTATGAGATCAACGGTGATCTCTATTTTTCCGAGTTTACTTTCTTCTCCGACGCAGGCTTTGCGCCTTTCGAGCCGGAAGACTGGAACCACACCCTCGGCAGTTGGATTCACCTGCCCTGAGCGGTATCCCGCAACACGAGCCTCTTTTTTACAATTCACCTATCACCAGCGAAAACCCCCGGAAGGCCGGTCCGCATCTTTTTTGCCGCGGATCATATGCCTCCGGGGATTGTTGTGCTGTTTTACAGTCTTTATTGCGCCAATGCTTCTTACAGGGCGCTCAGGACGGTGTCGATAACCTTCTGCTGGTCTTCTTCCGTCAGATACGGTGAGAAGGGCATACCGAAGTTGCAGTCGGCATAATGCTTTGCATTCGGGAGCCCGCAGTCTCCCTCATAGGGCGCAAATGCGTCCAGCTCGTGCAGAACGTTGGGATAATAGATCAGGCTCGGGACTTCTGCCGCCTTCATGGCCTCCAGTATCCGCCTGCGCTGTTCCGGGCTGTCTGCCAGAACGCAATACTGCGCATAGGCGCTGATGCTTCCGGAGGCAGCAACCGGGATCTGGATTCGTCCGCCAAACGCCTCGTCATAGCGCTTTGCAACTGCCTGCCGGGTAATAATCTCCTGATCCAGCACATTCAGCTTCGCCAGCAGCACCGCAGCCTGGATGGTATCCAGGCGGGAGTTCAGGCCGATCCGCACATTGTCGTACTTTCCCTTCGGTCCCTTGCCATGGACCTTGAGGGAGTTCAGCAATCCGGCGATCTCATCGTCATCCGTAAAGATCGCACCGCCGTCGCCGTAGCAGCCGAGGGGCTTTGAAGGGAAGAACGAGGTTGTCGCGATGTCACCGAAGCTGCCGCACTTTCTGCCGTACCGGGAAGCGCCGGTGCCCTGGGCAGCGTCCTCAATCAGGATAAGGCCGTGCGCTTTGCAGATGGCCGAGATCACATCGAAGTCTGCCGGGTTGCCAAGGAAATCCACCGCCACAACAAATTTGGGACGATACTTTCCTTCTCTCTCCACGCGCTCAATCTGTTTTTCCAGGGAGACCGGGTCGAGATTGTAAGTCTGCGCATCGATATCGCAGAAGACCGGCTTTGCCCCCAGCATGACGGCGGGCTCCACCGAGGAGATGAACGTCATGTCCGGGCAGAACACCGCGTCCCCCGCTTCGATTCCATAGGCCATGAAGGCCAGCTGCAGCGCTTCCGTTCCGTTGGAGCAGCTGATGCAGTGCTTCCTTCCGACAAACGCCGCAAGCCGCGTTTCCAGCTCCTTCACCTCGCCGCCGCCGATGAAACGGGTGCCTTCCAGCACCTTCCGGATACCGGCGTCAATGGCGGGCTGCAGCGCACGATATTGGGCTTTCAGATCAATAAATTCCATAATAAACTCCAATGAATAATTGTCAGGCAGGCTTTTCCCCGTTCAAAGAGTCCCCTCGCCGAACAGGCCCGTCATGTCCGTGGAAGCAAAGTCCCGCAGAGGCAGCCGCACCGGAAGCCCGGTCAGCTGGCTCCTGTAGATGGCCAGGACAACTTCCAGCGCCCTGCGTCCGGCTTCGGCATCCACATAGGGCAGCCTGTCGGCTGTGATTGCTTCAATCATGTCGGCATAGAGACTGGTGTGGCCGTTGCCGTAAACGTTGGACGTGGCTTCCTTGAGGCCGCGGCTGAGCTCGTCATCCGGATCCGCATCCGCGAAGTCCCAGACATCAATGTTGTTGCAGGAGGTCCCTCCCAGCTTGACCGTTCCGGTCTCTCCGAACAAGTACAGCGTCTCTTCCAGGTTCTTCGGATAGACATTGACCGTTCCTTCAACAGTAGCGATGGCACCGTTTCGGAACTTGAGAACCGCCATGCCGATGTCTTCACATTCCAGATAATCATGGAACTGCTGCCGGGTCTGCCCATAGACCTCTTCCACCTCGTCGCCCATCATCCATCGCAGCAGGTCGATGCCGTGGATGCACTGGTTCATAAGCGCTCCTCCGTCGCTGGCCCAGCGGCCGCGCCAGGGGGCCTGTTCATAATACGCCCGATTCCGGTTCCAGCGCACATGGACGGAGCCGTGGGACAGACGTCCGAAGCGTCCCTGATCCAGTGCGGTGCGCATGCGCTGCACGGCGAGATTAAAGCGATTCTGGTGGCAGACGGCCACCTTGCGCCCCGTCTTCCGGGACCGATCAATGATCCGGTCCGCATCCGCCATGGACATGGCCATGGGTTTTTCGATGATCACGTGGAGCCCCGCATCGAGGCAGGCCAGGGCAATTTCCGCATGAACCCCGGAATCGGTCGCAATGGCGGCGAGTTCCAGTTCCGGATGTTCGGAGAGCATCTGACGGTAATCGGTATAACGCGCAGGGCTTCCGGTGTAACCGGTCTTCTCAAAGAGAAGGTCAATATGTTCCGGGACAAGGTCACAGACCGCAACGAGCTCCAGCCCGTTGTTCACGACGGCCTTGATGTGGTTGACGGCAATGCGGCCGCAGCCGATGAGTGCGTATTTCATTCCGGGTCTCTCCTTCAGAGCGTCTCAATAATATGTTCGAGAACCTTGGTCTGTACGCGGAAGTCATAGTCCGCAGAGGCGATGCGGGCACGTTTGCCCCAGTCGGCCCGCTCTTCCGGACTCATATTGTAGATCCGGCGCATGCCGTCTGCAAAGTCTTTCGGGGTCGGACCGTCGGTTTCGATCCCGCAGTTCTTGTTCACAAGCAGGCTGTGTCCGGACTGGATCGTAGAGAAGACAACCTTGCCGGCAGCCATATACTCAAACAGCTTGTTATAGTCGTAGCCGTAGTTGTTGACGCTGCTGCGTTCCCAGTGCATCAGGCAGATATCCGCCTTGCTGAGAATTGACGGGATATACTGCTTGTTGACAAAGGGCTTGAATACAAAACGGTCACTCAATCCTCGCTCCGCGGCTTTCTTTTTCAGTGGTTCAATCTCATAGCCGCGGCCCCAGATGAGAATTTTGAAGTTTTCCAGGTCCCTGAGATATTCCAGTGCATCCAGCAGCAGTCCCAGGTTGTTGGCACGGCGGACGGCGCCGGTATAGACGGCGCAGAAGCTGCCGGGATCATCAAGATCCGGGTCCGGATAGGGAAACTCCCGAATGTTTCGGTCAAAGGCTTCGAGATCGACACCGTTGTTGATGTTATAGACCCGGTTCAGGTCGATGGGGCCGCCGTGCTCCTTGTCCCAGCCGTGTTCCCGGATGTAGTCCGGAGCCCCCTCCATGGTGAAGACCATGGCATCCGCCCTGCGGTACATGAGTTTTTCACCCGCATAAAGGAGCTTTCCGATAAGGCTGTCCCCTTTCACCGCGCCGTAGGCCACCAGGGTTTCGGGCCAGAGATCCCGGACCTCGCCGATGCAGGGCACCTTAAAGTGACGGGCAATCTGCTCCCCGGCAAAAACCGTCAGCGGGTGGACCGAGGAGGCATAAACGACCTCCGGCGGGCCAAACTCCTTGGCGTATTCTTTTGCCACGGACAGGAGATTCTTGGTAAAGAGAAGCATGTTCTCGATTCTTGAGATGCCGTTACCCTTATAGTGAGTGGAACGGATCGGCACATAGGGCACACCGGAAGGGCTGCGCTCCACATGCCATTTCAGCCGGCTCTGGAAGAAGTCCTCATCCGCGTCCTGCTTTGCATTGCAGCCGAAAACCACGGGCTCAAAGCCGTCCTGCTTCAGCTGCTCGGCGATCCAATAGTGTCTGCCGCCGCGATTAAAGTACTGATTCATGACATAGTGATTCATGATCCATACACGTTTTCTCATGCTTCCGTCTCTTTCCGGATCATCACTTCGTTGTACTTCATCATGATGATTCCTGTGTCATAGGCGCCGATCCGGCGCTCGTTTCTGAGTCCCTGCAGGTTCCGCTGGATCAGTGTCATGTGGTCGCAGCCGCTCTCGTACGCATGAGGGTAGCCGCCGCCAAATCGTGGATTGACCTCGGAGATATAGTATTCTCCGTCAATTCTGAAAATGTCAATGTCAATCTGGCCGCGCCAGCCGGATTCTCTGACGAAGCGCTCCAGAAGCTCAAACAGCGCCGGGTCCTTATAGCTGACCGCCTTGTCCGTTTCTCCGGCACGCATCAGGAGCTTCTTCTTCGTAAACACGGAGACCAGTTCTCCGGAGATCAGGTCGATATAGCAGTCTGCGCCAAACTCCTGCCCGTTCAGGAACTCCTGAATCATCAGGCCGGGCGTGTGTTCAAAGAGCAGGTCCACGGTCTCCATGTCATATACTTTGGAGATGGCAATGGATGCACTGCCCCGGATCGGCTTGACAAAGACCGGAAAGGTGATTTCTCCCGCTTCCAGTGCTTCCCGGAACGATTCTCTGTCCGCCCAGCTGCGGGCACAGCGATATCCGTGAGCCGTGAGCCAGCGGAACATTTCCATTTTGTCCAGCGCGCGTTCACAGAGCTCGTAGCTCGAGCCGATCACGGTCACGCCGAGTTCTTCAAAGCGGGTCCTGTTTTCTGCCAGCAGAGAGAGTTCCGGATCAATCAGGGAAAGAACGCCGCTGATCTTCTCCCTCCGGCAAATGTCAAGGACAATGTCAAGATACTTGGGATCGCTGATTCTGGGCACCAGGTAATATGCATCCGCCTCATAAATTGCCGGAGCGACGGCCTGCATGTCCGTCGCGATCACCCGGCCCTCCGGCCCAAAGGCCCTGCGGAAATACTGCACGACCTTATTACGGGTGCCTGCCGAGAGAATCAGTATGTTCACGGGTTGTTCCATATCAGTATGCTTTGCTCCTGTCTACGAGGTTATGCAGAGCCTCGCCGCGGATCAAGGCCGCAATGTTCTCGACCGCTCCGTCGAGGTGCGGGAGGCTTCCTTCGATAAATCCCGCCCGGTGGGGCGACATCACAACATTTTCCATGTTCTGGAATTCATTGTGGGTAGACGGCCAGCTTTCGGATTCACCGCGCTTTGGAGCGTTCCACCAGACATCAGCCGCGAAGCCGCTGATGTGTCCGGTTTGAAGCGCTTCGTACAGCGCGTCTTCCTCTATGACCGCCGCCCGGGAAACGTTCACCAGAAGAGTTCCCGGCTTCAAGGCTGCGAGGAACTCCCTGTCGATTCTGCCGCGGGTCTCCGGGGTGAGCGGGAGCGCACAAACAACTATTTCCGCCTCCCGCGCAGCCGCAAGGGCTTCCGCCTGCGGGAAAACGCGGTCAACGGTCTCGTCCGCGGCGCGGTGATCGCTTGTCCCGTATACCCTTGCCCCGAAGGCTTTGAACAGCCCTGCAATCCGGCCGCCGATGCTGCCCAGGCCGAGAACGCAGACCGTGCTGCCCCGGAGCATGGAGGATTTCAGGTTCAAAGGCTGCTGATCCCGGTTCCAGCTGCCGCGGCGCATTTTGCGGTCGTGGTAAGACAGTTTCTTGGTCAGGTCCAGTGTCAGCGCCAGGGCCAGCTCCGCCACAGCATCCGCGTTGGAATGGGTGTTGCAGATCGGGACACTGCTGCTTTGTACCGCAGCAAAGTTGAAGGTGTCCATGCCCGTCCAGGGGACCTGAATCAGCTTCAGTGCGGCCGCCGCCTGCAGAAGTTTTTCCGTAATAAAAGGTCCGAGAAGCACATCGGCCTCTCCTGCCATGCCGCAAAGCGTTTCCTCATCAAAGGCCGGCGGGACGATCAGCTCGTATTGTCCGGGAACGAGGGCGTCCAATCCGTCCCGAATATACTGTAGATCTACCGGCAGCATGCTCCGCGTCAGCAAAATTTTGCACATGGTCATGGTATTAACCTCTGAATTCTGTTTTCCTTATTCTGTCCGATCGGGAAATCCCCTCTCTCTGCTCTGCTCAGGCCTTGGCCTTTGGGTCGTAGGCCTTCAGAAGCCCTGCGGCCCTTTCAAGGGTAGCCATCGGGACGGCGAAGGAAAAACGGACGTAGTCGTCCCATTCGGGGCCGAAGGCAATCCCCGGTGTCGAGGCAATTCCCGTCGCCTGCAGGAGATCCGCGCAAAAGCTATTGGAGTCCTTACCCGTGGCTGAGATATCTGCAAAGCAGAAAAAGCCCGCCTCCGGCTTCACCGCTTTCATGTACGGCAAAGCATTGAGTTCTGCATGGAAGAAGTCAATCCGTTTCTCCAGCTCCTTTACATAAGGAGCAATGTGGTCCGGCTCATGGGTGTAAATTGAGCAGGCACCTTTCTGAATGAAGGTGCAGGTATTTGTATTGACATGCTGCTGAAGCTTATTAATCTTCACGATGGCATCATGGGCGCCAATGGCAAAGCCGAGGCGCCAACCGGTCATTGCGTGGGACTTGCTGAAGCCGTTGGTCACAATCAGCCGGTCGCGAATTTCCGGATAGCTTGCCAGTCCGATCTGCGTCTGCCCGGTATAGACCAGCTTCTCATACACTTCATCGGAGATGATCCAGGCATCATTTTCCCGTGCGAGCTGTACCAGCAGATCGGTTTCCTCTCTGGTAAAGACCTTACCGGTCGGGTTATTGGGGTTGTTAAACAGGATGCACTTTGTCTTCGGATTCACCGCCGCGCGAAGCTTCTCCGGGTCAAGCCGGAAGTTCCGGTCAAGGGCGACATTTACGATCTTCGCCTGCGGTTCGGCAAGCTTGACCATGGCGGGATAGCTCACATAATAGGGTGAGAACAAAACCACCTCATCCCCCGGCTCCAGGAGCGCACAGAGGGCAAAGAACACCGCCGGCTTGATGCCCGGTGTGACCACAATATCCCCCGCCTTATAGTCGGAAGAGAAGCGTGCGTTCATGTCTTTCGCGATCAGTTCGCGAAACTCCGGCAGGCCCTGGGTGGCGGAATAATGTGTAAAGCCTGCGTTCATCGCTTCCGCGGTTGCATCCAGAACATACTGCGGTGTCTTGAAGTCCGGTTCCCCGAGGCCCAGTGAAATGATCTCCCGGCCGTGTGCGCGCATATCCGCCGCAGCCTGGGCGAATTTATAAGTCAGCGACTCGCCGACTTCTTTGGCAAAGATCATGGTTCCGTCTCTCCTTTTGTCATGTTCTGCGCATCACGCAGCTCCTTTTTCCGCATGTCGTCGAATCTGCCCCAGGGGACCGCACTGCCGACGTAGATATCGGAACGCTTCAGTGTTTTGATGACCGTCTGGAGCAGAATTTTCACATCCAGCAGGAAGGAACACTTCTCGACATATTCCAGGTCATAGTCAAACTTTTTCTGCCAGGATACCGCCGTGCGGCCGTTTACCTGCGCCAGCCCCGTAAGCCCCGGGCGTACATCGTGGCGGTGGTGCTCCCGCTCTGTATAATACGGAAGATATTCCATCAGGAGGGGTCTCGGGCCGACCAGAGACATGTCCCCCTTGAAGATGTTCCACACTTCCGGAAGCTCGTCCAAGCTCGTCGAGCGCAGCACACGCCCGAACTTCGTCAGTCTGGCATCGTCGGGGAGTTCCTTGCCGTTTTTGTCCTTCAGGTCCTTCATCGAGCGGAACTTATACAGACGAAACGGCTTTTCTTTGCCGGTTTTCGGGTCGTTCCGTCCGGGGCGTTCCTGCGAAAAGATCACAGGCTTTCCGAGGAAAACGCGCACCAGAAGCGCAACAATTGCGTATAGCCAGGAGAAAAGCAGCATCCCGGCCGATGAGATCACCACATCCAGGATTCTCTTGATTACTTTTTCATAAAAGGTTCTGTGTGTCATGACGTCCCCTTTCGAAATCTTCAGGCGTATAATCGGTTTATTATATCACTCGTCTTTCTGTTCCGCAAGTAAATCGCGATCTTTTTCAGCCAAATGCTCCTCCGCTTCCTTTTGTTTCGGCGCGAGCTCGGGTCGGCCGCAGAGCAGGACGCCGGTATGGGCCACATATGCGGTCATATACCAAAGATAATAGGGCATGTTGTCGCTCAGCTGCATGAAGAGGAACACAAAGAGCATCATCTTGCAGAGGCCCGCAAGCTTTTCATCCTTACAGTACCTGAATCTCCAGGCGGTGTAAACCAGCATCAGAACCGCCAGAACCACCATCAGCAGCCCGCCTTCATACCAGGTCTGCAGCAGCTCGTTGTGTGCGTGATACCAGGACCAGACGTCGTATTCATCCGCCATCAGAATAAAGCCGGGATTAAGCTGGGCGCCGACGCCGAACCAGGGTTTCTTCATGACGATCGCAACCCCCAGCTGCCAGAGCGGCAGGCGTCCGGAGAGACTGCGCTTTTTCTTGAAGACTTCTTCAATGATGAGTGCAACTGGCTCCGAGCTCACCGTGTATTTCTGGAAAAACATCAGGCAGCAGAAGAGCACGAGAATAATCCCAACGAAAACAAGAAAGTCCCATTTTTGCACCCATCTGCGTGCAAACGGCAACAGAAAATAGCCGAACAACAGGATCGTCCCGATCAACGCTGTGATACACCAGATTATACGGATGTTAACCAGCAGGACGGCAAAATACAGCACTGTTTTCCACAGGCGGCCGTTCTGCTTCCAATCCATGAGCGTGAAGAACGCGCCCATCATCAGCGACCATCCGGCCTTGTTTTCAAAGCCCAGGAAGAATTCCTCTCTCCAGTCCTTTGCCTCTCCGATATAAAGCTGCGGGAAGAAATAGAAGATGATGTTCAAAATTGCAAGAGCCAAATAGATTATCGACACCACAGTAAGAAAATATCGTTTCCCGTCATCTGTCGAACAGAACAGGAACGCGATCAGAAGCGGAATCATGGAATAGAAGAAGGAATCCGACCATCTCGCCATACTACCTGTTTCCGGGTTCACAAGTGTCGCGACAAGGTATCCGATGTAGACAACAATATAAGGCAAAAGCAGGCCGGTGTCGGGCTTTTCTTTCGCACGGGCCATACTGATAAGCTGCAGTACTGTCAGCAGGTAAACCACCGCCAATACTGCATAGTTGGCATAGAGGACCAGTGTCTGCATTCGATAGGTAAAGTAGAGGAAATACGTACTGCTCAGCGTCGGCTCCGACACGATATAAGCCGCTGCAAAGGCTGCGGTAAACAGCATCCTCAGGCTGCGTGAATCCTTTATTTTTGTTGCAAGTTTCTGCGTCATGGTTGATCTCCTGTGCGAGCCATGGTCTCTGCCGGGGAATGGTCCGCATATATATCTTTGATTGGGGCGAAGCGCGGCAGGCATATGCCGCACTGTCTCCGTGTTTTTCTCTCCTCGGGTTCTGCTGTTATACTCCGCTGTATCTTATCACGATATGTCCAAAAAAGCTACAGCTTTCTTGTTTATCAGCAATCGTTGGCCCGGAAATGCATTGCAAACTGCTCGTTCTATGGCAAACGCTTTATAGTGTTCTGTTTGACAAACGATATGCCTTCCCTTATAATCTGCTTATGGGCGATGATTGGCATACCGCCCATGCCGTTTACACCGGATTTATGTCCGCAAAGCCCTTTCTCTCTGCCTCAAAACAGACCACATACCGGCTGCAGTGTTTGTGCGCAGCATCCGGCCCTATTTTCTCACTTGTGAAGGGAGCATCTTCCTTTGAATAATAAAATGTTTCAGTCTTATGATTCCAAATCCGATCATCCGCTCAGAGATTCCGGCGCTTCCGGTTCTCCGGATCGTCGCCTTTTCTGGGCGCTCTGTGCGCTCGTCTTTCTGGTAACGCTGGCGCTGACCGCTCTGACACCGATGGTTTCGGATGATTTTGCATACTGCTTCAGCTGGGCCGACTGGACCCGAATCCGCCATGTGAGTCAGATTATCCCCTCGATGGCGGAGCATCGCAATGTGACGAACGGGCGGGTTATTGTGCACGGACTTGTGCAGCTGCTCCTCCTGCTCCCCCGCCCGGTGTACTGTGTGCTGAACGCACTGAACGCGGTCCTGCTGTGTGCGCTGGTTCGGCGACTGGCCTCCCCCCTCTCCCGGAGGCAGGAACTCGTGATTCTCCTCTTCGGCATCTGCTATTTCTGCTGTTTTCTTCCCGCCTTCGGCGAAAATGTACTCTGGCTGGACGGATCGCTCAACTACTTCTGGGGACTGTCCTTCTCACTGCTGTTCCTCTACCCTTTTCTTGCAGATTACCTGGATCTGCCCCGGCGATCAAACCCGCTCTGGTCTCTTCTGAGGCTTGTTCCGGCGTTTGTCTTCGGGACCTGGTCGGAGAACGCCGCTCTCGTTTTTCTGTTCCTCGCGGCCTGTCTCTATCTGCTGCAGTGGGTGAAGACCAGGCAATTTCACCTGTTTCCGCTTCTTTGGATTGCCGCCGCGCTGCTTGGGTATGTTTTTCTCATGTCTGCGCCCGCTACAGCCGGGCGAGCCGGTGCTTCGTCAATTTCGGTCATCGGTTATAATTTCCGACTTGTGTTTCAGGCTGCCCGGGAGTATCTTCTCTGGCCGCTTCTGATCTGGGCCGTGCTCTTTGCTTTGGCCGTCACTTATCGCATAGAGAAGCGGGTGCGAATCGTCTCCTGTCTTCTCTTCGTCGGCGCACTCCTGACGCACCTGTCCTACACCTTCGCTGCATATTTTGTTCCACGCCATCTGTGCACGAGCGTCTTTCTGCTTCTTCTGGCCACGGTTCTGCTGCTGGCCGGGCTCTGTCGTGCTGATCGCCCTGTTTTCTCCGGGGTTGCGCTGGCCGGTCTTTCGGTTCTGTTTCTGCTGCAGTTCCCGGTGGGTGTGCTGGATGTCGCCATCTCCTTCCACAAGCAGCAGCTGCGTGAACAGCAAATAGACACTGCGCTGGCCGCCGGCCAACGCAGTGTCGTGCTGGAAAACTATGATCCGTATACCGCCTATGCGGTTCCCTTTGAGCTGAACCCCATTGACCCCTCTGTCGGTCCGAATATCAATGTCGCGGACTACTACGGTTTGGATGCGGTACTGGGCGCGGAGATGGATATGGAGTCTTAATTTTGATCATCCTCACTTTTCTCTGCCATCATCACCTACACTACATGGGAGAACGCATCAATGAAAGTACTGTTTACTGCCAATATTCCATCACCATATCGGGTTGATTTTTTTAATGAACTCGGAAAGCTCTGTGATCTGACCGTTATCTATGAAAGGGAACATTCTATTGTCCGAAATTCAAGATGGTACGGAAGAGGCGCACGCAATTATCATGAAGTGTATTTAAAAGGTATCAAAACTGGAGAAGCAGAAACAATCAGTTTAGAGATAATCAAATACATTTCCGATAGAAGTTTTGACCGGATAATCGTCGGCATGTACAGTTCTCCCACTTCTATGATTGCCATCGAGTACATGCGGCTTCATAAAATCCCGTTTTATCTCAGTACGGATGGCGGTTTTATTAAGCAGGAACCGGTATTTATGAAAGCACTTAAGAGACATTTTATCAGCTCTGCAGCCCACTGGTTCAGTCCCAGTGACATGGCAACGGACTATCTGGTCCATTACGGTGCAATAAGAGATAAGATAAAAAAATACCCGTTTACCTCTATATCAGAGCTTGATATGAGATCTGCCGCAAGGCATTCTTCGGTTAGCAAGCAACAATATAGGTTAAAACTGGGTGTACAAGAAGAACATATTCTCCTGTCTGTGGGACGCTTCTCCTATCAGGGTGGCTACGGCAAGGGTTACGATACACTGATGCATATTGCTGAAATGCTGGACTCATCTTTCGGAATCTATATTGTCGGAGATGAACCGACAGCTGAGTTTCTATCTTGGAAAGCACTGCATCATCTTGATCATGTACACTTTGTTGGTTTTAAGCCGAAGGATGAACTGGCAGACTATTATGCCATGGCAGACGCATTTATTCTTCTAACAAGAGGTGATGTATGGGGGCTTGTAATCAATGAGGCAATGTCTTTCTCCCTCCCAATAATAACAACGAAGCAGTGTCTATCTGGCGTTGAATTGGTATGTGACGGAGAAAACGGGTTTCTTGTTGAGGCCGACGATATTATAGGAACCATGGACTGTATTCGTAAAACGTTCGCATCGGGTAACATTCTTGCCCAGATGTGTTCCTGCAGCAGGCAGAAAATCGAGTCCTACACAATAGAGAACATGGCTAAATCATATTTTAGTTTTCTATCTTCTGCCAACCATCTTCATTGATGTTACAAACCAGATGGCCCATACCTTTTACAAATCATTTTGCATGGCACAGGTCGCATCCTGAACCAGCGTTTCGCTGTTTTCGCCAGCATCGCCGTTGCTGTCGTGACCATCATCGCCATGCTATTGTTTTCAACATAATTGTTTAAGTAGTGTCTGCTTCCAGAGCTGAAAAGCCAAGAAAATCGGGACAATTCAGCCCGTTTATGGTACAATAGGTGCAAGAAAAAGAGCGAATATCCATCAAAA
>CADAPN010000035.1 GCA_902789835.1 Oscillospiraceae bacterium | reverse complement strand
CGGAGAAGGACAAGGTCACAGAAGAAGATCTGTCTGAACTGCTGACCATCCTGGGCAACCGTATTGCTGAAGAGATCGGCACCGGTCTGTCAGATGCCGACGCGAAGCAGGAGATCACTTCAAAGGACATGACCTTCTATCTGTACGGCGTGGATGATACCCGCACGCAGCCGGTCTACTTTGTCGGCGATTCGGATGTACCGTATCTGTCGCTCGAAGACTGGGGCGAGCTGATGACCTATCTGATGAAGGAATATATCAATAAGGACCAGAACATCACCTTCGGTCTGAGCTTTTCCAAGGATGGAGAGACCGGCACGCTCACGCGGACGGACGGCGACCCCTACACCATGACGGTTGACTGTGCCGCTGACACGATTACCTTTGTTGATTACGATGCTTTTGTCCTTCCGGAGGCAGACAGAGTGCTGCTGGACGTGCTGGATTCCGACAGCCCCCATTCGGAGGAGGAAACGGGGCTCTTCAGCCGCGTCAGCGGAAGCTCCTACGAGCGCTACGGTGACGAAGTGGTGCTGGACCTCGGGGCTTACGGGATCGACCTCGTGGCGGACGAAAACGCCGTCTATGTTCCCGCGCAGACCCTTACCGATTTCCTGCTGGCGCTGAAGTACGTGAACCTGTTCTACAACGGGGAGGCGCTGTATTTCCTGGAATTCGGCGGTCTTGATGAGGATGCCGTCGCCGATCTCTATTATGACGTGGAGAAGAAGGAAATCAGCGAGGCCACGGGCAAGTTCAGTTATGCCGAACTGTGCCTGGTGTTTGACAATCTCTACGGCCTGAAGGATGCCCACGGCATCACAAGTTTTGAAGACCTGGTCGATCAGACCAACGCCCGCGACGCTCTGATGGGCACGGACACCAATACCGCGGACTCTGCCCTTTACTACATCATTTCCCGGCATCTGGATGACCGGCACAGCGGCTTCACCGCACCGTCTCCCTTCAGCCGGGATGACCTCAAGGACGATCTGGATAAGAACATCGGTTACGGACGTACCATTCTTGCCGCCATCACGCAGAAACTGGCTTATCTGAGAGCCCGTGCGGAGGTTTATCCCGAAGGTGTGCCGGGGTATGAAGAGATCGGCAACACGGCCTATATCACTTTTGATGAATTTATCGCGGCTCCGGAAGATGTGGATTATCAGAAGACCGCACCCACGGCGGACGCAGTGGACACAATCGGCGTTTTGAGTTATGCCTATTCCCAGATTATGCGCGAGAACAGCCCCGTTGAAAATGTCGTGATGGATCTCTCCTGCAACGGCGGCGGTGACTCCGATGCGGCGGTCTATGCGATCTCCGCCTTCCTGGGCGACGGCTATGCCAGCCTGAAAAACACCATGTCCGGCGCGCTTGCCACCGGCGTCTACAATGTCGACCTGAACCTCGACGGAAAGTTTGACGAGAAGGACCGCGGCCTGACGGAGAAAAAGCTCTTCTGCCTGATCTCGCCCAACAGCTTCTCCTGCGGCAACCTGGTGCCCAACATTTTCAAGAATTCCAACCAGGTGACGCTGATCGGCCGCACTTCCGCCGGCGGAAGCTGTATCGTCCTTCCCATGAGCACGGCAGCCGGTTCCGGCTTCCAGATCTCCGGCCCCATGCGGCTGGCCTTCACCAAAAACGGCTCCTTCTACGATATCGACCAGGGCGCGGCGCCGGACATTCCTCTCCAGTTCCCGGAATCCTTCTATGACCGCGCAGCCCTGACCGATACCATCAACAGCATTCGCTGATTGTGTTCGTCAGACAGCCTGCGTATTCAAATCCCCGGCCCGGGAGCACCGGGGGCGGCTGTGCGTACAACCGTCCCCGGCGCATCCCAAGCGTGATGCGCAGAAAACCGAAAGCATCATAAAAGTGAGGAATTGGTTTCGCGATATTTTACTAAGAAAAAGGGCTCTTGCCTGATTATTTTTGCTTGTTAATCTCCCAAGATCTGGCAGCGAGCTTATAGAATATGGAAAGAAGGAACAGCACATGATTCGTCTGTTTGAGGAACAGGTTCGGCTTCATCCCGAGCGTGCGGCAATCCGCGACCCCCTTGCCGGCAGGGAAGCCAGCTTTCAGGAGGTTGACAGGCAGGCACGCCGGATTGCAGCAAAACTGATTCGGGAGGGACTGGAGCCGGGTGATGCAGTCCTCATCACCGCTTCCCGGGGAATCGGATATATTGAGGCGATGCTGGGGATCCTCATGGCCGGAGGCGCTTATGTGCCTCTGGCGACCCATTATCCGCAGAAGCGGGTCGACACGATCCGGGAGGACTGCGGGGCGAAAATCCTGGTGGACGATGCGTTCCTTCAGGAGGCGGAGGCGGAGGAGCCGCTGCAGAAAGCCGTGGAGCGTGCTCCCGAAGACCGCGCTCTGATCGCCTACACGTCCGGGTCGACCGGAAGCCCCAAGGGCGTTGTGCATGACTACCTTAGCCTGAGAGAATTTGTGCGCCGTCATGGCGAAGTACTGGCGTTCCGGGAAGAAGATGTGTTCGGGTTCAACGCGCCGCTGTTTTTCATTGTTGGCGCGGGTGGCCTTTCCTGCCTTGCTCACGGGGTTACGACCGTGATTGTACCGGATGCACTGCGCGCTGATCCGGAGGGACTGGCATCCTTTATTGATGAGCAGGGGATCACGGTGCTGTATATCCCACCGAAGGTGCTCCGCTATTTTCGGAAAAAAGGAAGCAGTCTGCGCACGGTGTTCACCGGGAGCGAGCGCCTCACGGGGATTGAACCGAAGGGATTCCTGCTTGTAAACTGCTACGGAATGACAGAGACACTTTCTGCCGTCACACGCTTTGAGGTCAGACGCTGCTATGACAACACCCCGATCGGGAAGCCCCTGTGCGGGGTACAGCTTTACCTGCTTGACGAGGAGGGAAAGAGGGCAGACGAGGGCGAAATCTGCGTGGCGGGACACCTGGGACGGGAATACCTGAACAAACCGGAGCAGAGCGCTGCCACGTTTGTCCCCAATCCCTTCCGTTCAGAAGACGGGTATGAAACCCTGCTGCACACAGGCGACCTTGGAAAGAGACTGCCGGACGGAAACTTTGTATACCTGAACCGGAAGGACTGGATGGTGAAAATCAACGGCCAGCGCGTGGAACCCGGGGAGATCGAGGCGGAGATCCGGCGCCTGGACGGCGTACGGGACGCGGTGGTACGGGATTTCACAGACGCCGGCGGGCAGGTTATGCTGGCAGCCTATTATATCGGCGGCGAAAACTGGGATGAAAAGGGAATCCGGGAAACACTGAAAAGCAGCCTGCCGGAATACATGATTCCCGCGGCATTCATCCGGTTGGAGAAATTCCCTGTCAACGCGAACGGGAAGCTGGACCGCGGCGCGCTGCCCCGCCCGGAGACGGTACGCCGCCGGGCGGCATATGCAGCACCGGAAAACGAACGGCAGAGGAAGATCACAGCGGCATACGAGAACACGCTGGGGATCAGGGAGATCGGCCTGGACGACGATTTCTTCTTGCTGGGCGGCGACTCCATCAAGCTGATGATCCTGCAGAAAGAGCTGCGCAAAGCGGGCATCGAACGGACTTCGCGGGACCTCTTTGAAGCCACCACGCCCCGGGCACTTGCCGAAAAGGGAGACGCCGCTTCGGCGCTGACGGAATACCGTGGCCGCGAGGCTGCGAGTTATCCTCTGACAAAGGCGCAGATGAGCGTATACCTGGACGGGCAGATGCCCGGACGGGAGACCGCCTATAACAACACCTTTGGACTGTTCCTGCCTGAAGAGACGGCGCCGGATGCAGGAAGACTTCTGCGTGCGGCCGAGGTGACGCTGAACCGGTATCCCGTCCTGAACACTGCCGCACGGAATGTGGACGGAGTGCCGAGTCTGGTGCCGCTGAATAACAATGGGATTGCAGTGGAGGAAGGAGAGACCGATCAGCGGGATCGGGAATCCGTCGCACGGGAACTGAGCGCGCCCTTTGCACTGGAAGAGGGACCGCTCTGCCGGGCAAAGCTTTTCCACACGCCGGAGGGGCTTTATCTGGTCTGCTGCGTGCACCATATCGTCGCGGACGGCACATCCCTGTCCCTGCTTTCTCAAGGCATTGCCGCCGCATACAACGGCGGAGAGGCGCAGGGAGAAGAGCTCAGCAGTTTTGCTCTGGCGCTTTATGAGGCAGAGCATCCGGAGCAGGAAAAAGCGGACACGGAAGTGTTCCGAAAGATGCTGGACGAGGTGGATGGCGAGACCGCACTCTGGACGGACGACGACCCGTCCCTGGAGGAGAAGAAGGGGAAAGCCGGCGTCTATATCACGAGCCTTTCTGAAGTCAGGCAGGGGACGAAGGCGGACCTTGCGGACGGCCTTGCTGTGGATGGCCTCACGGAGGGCAGCCTCTTCATGGCGGCATACGCATACCTGCTGAGGATGTTCTGCGGGCAGAAGGAGATTCTCTTCTTTGCCGGAGAGAACGGACGGCATGACCCGGCGCTGGCAGGGACGGTGGGCATGATGGTGCATAGCCTGCCGGTATTCCTGCGCGTGGACGACAGCTGCACCGGCAGGGACTTTGTAAAGGACGTTCAGGAACGCTTCCACACGCTGATGGGACACGACGGCGCAGATTTAGCGGGCCTGATGGGAGAATACGGGGTCCGCCCGGACAACTGCTTCGTATATCATGGCATGATGTTCTCCGGTGTGGAGATGGACGGACGACACGTTCCCATGGAATTTCTGACCCCGGAGGAGTCCATGGCATCGCTGACCCTGCACATTTCGAAAGAGCAGGACGGGGATTACTGCCTGCGCTTTGAGTACGCGGCAGAAAAATTCCGCGAGGACACGGTTCGGCGCATGGCGGAGGTCTACGGCGCAATCGTTGCGGGCCTGTCAGAAGGACAGAAGCTGTGCGGGATTCCGCTGACGACAGTCGGGACGCAGAGCGAGATGGACGCTTGGAATGAAACGGAGGCACCCTACCCCGTTACGGACGTGGTCTCCCTGTTTCGGCAGGCGGTGGAAAGCGATCCGGAACGGACGGCAGTCGTCTTCCGGGACAGGAGCTATACTTATCGGCAGACGGATGAAATCTCCGAACGGATTGCAGGCCGTCTTCGCAGCGAGGGCATCGGGAAGGGGGATGTGGTTTCCGTCCTGATTCCGCGCTGCGAGTATATGGCAATTGCGTCCCTCGGTGTGCTGAAGGCCGGCGCGGCCTATCAGCCGCTGGACCCCAACTATCCTTCTGAACGGCTGAATTTCATGATGAAGGATGCGGACTGCAGACTGCTGATCGCCGACGAGTCACTTCTGGACAGGGTGGCGGAATACAGGGGGAAGGTGCTTCTGACGAAGGAAATCCCCATGCTTCCGGCCTGTGAAAAGCTTAGCGGCCATCCCGCACCGGAGGACCTGTTTATCCTGCTTTACACCTCCGGAACCACCGGTGTGCCCAAGGGAGTGATGCTGGAGCATCGGAACCTTGCAAATTTCTGCGCCATGAACCGTGAAAAATTCGGGCTGGACGGGAACGCCAGGGTTGCGGCGTATGCGTCCTATGGCTTTGACGCGTGCCTGATGGACATCTACCCGACGCTCACCAGCGGCGCCGCCCTGTATATCGTCGAGGAAGACATCCGGCTCGATCTGCCGGCGCTGGAGGAATGGTTTAACCGGATGGAGATCACCCATGCTGTCTTTACCACCCAGGTGGGACGCCAGTTCTACAGCCTGGCGGAGGTGAAGACGCTTCGGTATCTTGTCGTGGGCGGAGAAAAGCTGGTGCCTGTGGAACCACGGGAGAAGGGCCCGGAGTTCTGCAACCATTACGGACCGACGGAGACAACGGTTTATGTTACCGGCATGGCGGTGAAAAAACTGTACGATCGGGTTCCCATCGGACCGGCTGTGCGCAACCACAAGCTGTATGTGGTGGACGAGGGGCTGCGTCGGCTGCCCCCCTTGGTTCCCGGAGAGCTGCTGGTGGCAGGCCGGGGCGTCGGGAGAGGCTATCTGAACCGCCCGGAGGCGACGGAGAAGGCCTTCATCCCCAATCCCTTCTGCAGTGAACAGGACTATGACCGGGTTTACCGCACCGGCGACAGGGTTCGTCTGCTTCCCGATGGAACATATGATTTCCTGGGTCGGGGCGATAGCCAGGTGAAGGTGCGGGGATACCGTATTGAGCTTTCGGAAGTCGAGAAGGTGATCCGTGAGTTTCCGGGAATATCCGACGCCACCGTTCAGGCATTTGAGGACGAGGCGACAGGCGAAAAGTTCATCGCTGCCTACGTGGTGTCGGATGGAAAGGTGGATGTCGACGGGCTGAACCGCTTTATCGGCGGACAGAAACCTGCCTACATGATCCCGGCAGTGACAATGCAGATCGATGCGATTCCCCTGAACCAGAACCAGAAGGTCAACCGGAAGGCGCTGCCGAAGCCGGAACGCGGCGCGGAGACTGCGGAAGATGAAAGCCGCGCGGACAACGTTCTGGAAGAAAAACTGAAAGCGGCGGTCGCGGAAATCACCGGAAGCGGAAAGCTTTCGCTTACTGTGCCATTGGATCAGACCGGGCTGACAAGCATCGGCGTCATCCGTTTTTCTGCGCTGCTGTACAAGCAGTTTGGTGTCAACATCCCCACATCGGAGTTTAGAGGAGCCAGTCTGCTGGATATTGAAAACCGGATTCTGTCCGCCTGGATGAAAGGCGAGGGAAGCGGAAAGAAAGCGGAAGAGAAGGAGCGAAGAATCGGCTTTCAGGAGCCGGTTCCCCTCAGTGCTGCCCAAATGGGCGTCTATATGGAATGTGTGAAGAACCCGGAGAATATGGCATACAACATGCCGGTGACCCTGTGCTTCACACCGGAGACGGACCCTGAGGCACTCATCCGGGCGGTTCGCCTGGTCATGAAGGCGCACCCCTCGGCACATGTGCATTTTGACATGGTGGACAGCAAGGTGATGGCAGTTGC
This sequence comes from Oscillospiraceae bacterium, assembly GCA_902789835.1. Next base: position 8,009 of record CADAPN010000035.1, on the reverse strand, counting down.
CAATGAGACAGACGATGTGGCGATTCCTGTCCATGAGATGACAGAGGAAGAGGAACAGAAATTCCGGAGCGAGTTTATTCACGCGTTCCGTCTGAATCGCGGACCGCTGTTTTCCTTTGCTGTCACGCGGACGAAGAAGCGAGTCTGCCTGCACGCGGACTTTCACCATCTGATTTTCGATGGTTTCACGATGGACCTTTTCCTGCGGGATTTGAAGAACGCACTCTCAGGGCAGCAGGTCCAGGAGGAGACCGCGGACTATGCCGACTTTACCCGGGCGCAGCAGGCGATGATGAGCGGGGATGGCGCGAAGGAGTACGACAGTTATTTTGCTGCGCTCTTTGAGAACTATGAATCCCCGACCCAGATCACGCCGGATCTGCCGAAAACGGAACAGGCGGGAAAAGCATCCATTGTGCGCACGCCGGTTTCCCAGGCGGATGTGGAACGGGCTGTCGGCCGCACCGGCGTGTCAGAGGCGGCATTCTTCCTCAGTGCGCTGTATTATACGGCCGCAAGACTGACAAATTCGGACAGCGTTTACCTGTCCACCATCTCTTCGGGGCGCTCAGATGTCCGCTTCTCTGATACCTACGGCATGTTTGTCAACACGCTGCCGCTGTCATCTGTGCTTTCCAGGGGAAATATCGACGATTATATCCGGAACACGGCGGAAGATTACCGGCAGGCGATTGCGCACGAGAATTATCCCTTTGCTGCAGTTGCCTCACAGTGGGGCTTTTCGGTGCAGCTGATGTACGCCTATCAGCGCGGGATTGTTCAGCGCTCTGAAATTCCGGGTTTGACCGGCGTGGAGGAAGGCGAGGCGGACCTGCTGAAGTTCCCGATGTTCATCCGCATCGTGGATGACGGGGACGCGCCGGCCATCGAAATCGAATATGACGATGCGAAGTACTCGCGTGAGCTTGCGGAGAAGATCGGCCGGTTCCTTGCGGTTGTGGTTGCGCGCTTTGCTGAAGATGGGACAAAGCCGCTTCGGGGTGTCTCTCTGCTGGATGAGGCGGAAGAAAAGCTTGTGCTGCAGCTCAGCAGAGAAGAGGAAACGGTTGAAATTCCGGACGACACCTTCTTCTTTACACCGATGGAGAAAATGGCAGCCCGGTATCCCGACAGGACCGCGGTGATCGCAAAGGACGGGAGCCTTACCTACCGGGAGTTTGACACCATAACGGACAGAGTGGCGAACGCCCTGATCCGCCGGGGCGCGAAACCCGGCGGAAAGGCGCTTGTACTGCTGCCGCGCACCTCACGTGCGCTGATCGCCTTCTTCGGCGCCAGCAAGGCCGGCCTGGGCTATATTCCCTTTGACCCGGCATATCCGGCTGAGCGGGTCAACATGGTCATCGAGGATTCGCAGGCGCAGTTTGTCATCACCGACAGTGAGATGCTGCCCCGCTTTGCGGGCAAACCGGCGGTTGACATCGAAGAGCTTCTCCGGGAGACCGACAGCATGAAGCCGCGTGTGGACCTGAGGCCGGAGAACATCTCTTATATGATCTATACCTCCGGTTCCACCGGCCGGCCGAAGGGCGTCATGCTGACGCACCGAAACGCTGCGCACTATTTTGCGGATATGCCGGGGAAAGAAATGATCAATACGCTGCGGGCAAACTGCACGGTCTACTGCGCCATCACGACGCTGTCCTTCGACGTCTCCGTCATGGAATACGGCCTTGCACTGAGCCACGGCATGACGCTGTATTTCGCCAACGAGGCGGAGTGCAACGATCCGGATTTGCTGGCAGAGAGAATAACAGAGACGAAGGCAGACGTCATCAGCGGAACGCCTTCCCGGATGCAGGCTTTGCTGAACTCGGAAATCTTCTGCGAGGTGCTGAAGCGGCAGGTGAAGATGACGATCTGCGGCGGGGAAAAGTATCCGGAGAAGCTGATGACCACGCTCAAGGAACTTGTTCCGCATCAGTTTAACATCTACGGACCCTCAGAGGTCACCATTTCCTGCAACGAGCATGATCTGGCAGATGACGAAGCGGTTTCCCTCGGCCGGCCCACGCCCGGCGTCGGGGAATACATTGTTGACACCGATGGAAATCTGCTGCCCGCCGGCCTGGTGGGCGAGGTGTGGATCGGCGGCTGGGGCGTCGGCCTGGGATACAACGAACTGCCGGAGATGACGGAGGAGCGCTTCATCCCCTATCGGGATGACCGCATCTACAAGTCCGGCGATTACGGACGGTGGATGCCTGACGGCTTCCTTGAAATTCTCGGACGGAAGGACCACCAGATCAAGCTTCGCGGCCTGCGGATCGAACTGGGCGAGGTAGAGACGGTTCTCGCCCAGCAGCCGGGCATGAAGGAGACGGCGGTTAAGATCGAGAAGATCAACGGCATTGAGCACATCTGCGCCTGGTTTACCAACGAGCAGCAGGTGGGTATTCCGGAGCTGAAGGCGGCGATGGGAAAAACGCTGACACCGTACATGGTACCCACCGCATATATGCAGATGGAAAAGATGCCTTACACACCCAACGGCAAGCTGGACATGAAAAATCTTCCCACGCCGGAGGTATTCCGCGGGGAAGGCGAAGAGGCGCGGAGCAAGGCGGAGAAGGCATTTTGCGACATTTTCGGCAAAATCCTCAATCTGGATCATGTTCTGGCAACGGAGAGCTTCTTTGATCTGGGAGGTACTTCACTGCTGGTGACCCAGGTGAGCATCGAGGCGGGCAAGGCAGGCTATCCCGTCGTGTTCGGCGATGTGTTTACCCACCCGACCCCCCGTCAGCTGGCGGAGCTGTTTGAGCAGAGGGAAGCGGCAACCCGGAAGGCGACGGATGCGACGGATGCTCCGGGAGCGCCGAAGGCTCAGACCGCCCCGGCAGAGGGGTCTGCCCCGGCAGAAACGGCCGCTGCGTCAGACGATCCTGCCTCCTATGACTATACCCGGATCTACGAGCTGCTGCGGGAGAACACCCTGGAGGAATTCCTGAAAGGCGAACCCCGGGCGCTGGGCACGGTTCTGCTGACCGGCGCCACCGGCTATCTTGGGATCCACGTCCTCCATGAGCTGCTTGAGAACACCGACAGCAAAGTGTATTGTCTTGTCCGGGGCGGAAAGCGCGGCGCAGAAGGCAGGCTCAAAGAGCTTTTGATGTATTACTTTGAGTCTCCTGAACAGGAGCTCTTCGGAAACAGAATTCTCCCCGTGGAGGGCGACATCACGAATGTTGAAGCGCTGAAGGGGCTTTTGGAGACCCCGATCGACACCGTCATCAACTGTGCGGCCAGCGTCAAGCACTTCGCTGCGGACAACAGCATTGAGAAGGTCAATGTGGGTGGCGTGCGCAACCTGATCAGCTTCTGCCTGGAAAAGCAGATCATGTTCATCCAGGCCTCCACCATGAGTGTCCAGGAAGTGGCATTTCAGGATTCCCTGCCGGAGAAAACCCCGGACGAGCACACCCTGTTCTTTGGCCAGGACCTCTCCAACAAGTATGTCTATTCCAAGTTCCTTTCGGATCGGGAGATTCTGGAAGCGGCCGCGACGAAAGGCCTCCACGCGAAGATCATGCGCTATGGCAACCTTGCGGCCAGACACAGGGACGGGGAATTCCAGATTAACTCGAGCTCGAACTCTGCCATGGGAAATCTGCGGGCCTATGCGGCGCTGAAGTGCGCCCCCTTTGACGATCTGAACAAGCCTCAGGAGTTTTCGCCCATTGATGCAGTGGCCGAGGCCACGGTGAAGCTGGCAGCAACGCCGGAAAAGTGCAGGGTCTTCCACGTGCTCAGTGATCACACCATCCCCCTGGGGCATGTGCTGGGCGAGATGCGCGCCATGGGACATCAGATTGACTTTGTTGAGCGGGAGGCCTACGAGGAGGACCTGGCCAGCGCCCTGAGCGACCCGAAGAGGGCGGAGCTGCTCACCAGCCTGATGGCTTATACCTTCGGGGAAGGGGAGCGGAAGCGGAAACTGATCGAAGTGAATCGGGATTATACGCTGCAGGTGCTCTACCGGCTGGGCTTTACCTGGCCGATGACCTCGTGGGACTATTTCCGGCGCTTTATGGGACTGCTGAACGGATTCGGGTATTTTGACGAGTCTTTTGACAATCATTGAAGCAGGCATCAGATCGGCGGCAGTACCGCCAGGTGCTGCCGCCGGATCAGAGCATATGAGGAATGAAACATACGAGAGGAGTCAGATAACATGACGATTGAAAAGAAAACAGCAGGCAGTACGACCGAACTAAGCCTGAACGGATGGATGGATACGCAGAGCGCACCGGATTTTGAAAAAGCGCTCGCTGAACTGGCACCGGAGACAGAGCATCTGATTCTGAATCTGCAGGACCTGGAATACACCTCTTCCGCAGGGGTGCGGCAGATTGTCGCCGCGCATAAGAAGATGAACGGGGAGATGACGATGCGCAATGTCCGGCCTGAGGTGATGGACGTGCTGACCATGACCGGCTTGGCGAAGAAGCTGCACTTTGAAGAGGAGAGCGGAAAGCAGGAATAAAAACCGGGATCAGACAGCATGACCAGGCTGTAACGAAAAGGAATCGGAATGGGAACGGCAATGAAAAAATCCTTGAGCAAGCAGATCGGCGCATGGTTTCTGGGACTCCTTTTGCTGACCGTTGTGGTTTCCACACTGTGGAATTATTACAGCACGCGGGATGCCATTATTGAAGTTGAAACGGAGAACATGGAAGCCTGCGCCAAGATGATTTCCGGCACACTGGACAATTATGGTCTGGAAGCCCTGCGGGGAGATAAGGGCAGCGATGATTACACCATGATCCGACAATCCGTGCGCAATCAATGCAGGGGATTCAGGCTGATCTATATCATTATCTACAGCCTGGAGCCGAAGACCGGTCACCGCGAGATTCTGCTGGAGGTTGCGTCAAACCCGGAAGCGGACACCCTGATGGAGCAGGGAAAACTTACTGTGCCGGCGCAGAGTCTCTTTCAGGTCGAAGCGGAAAATGCCTTTCTGGAGGGAAGCAATGAAATCCAGCGGGGAGAATGGTCAGCAGAAAGGAAGCAGATCTCCTGGCGTGCGGTGTACAGGCCGAAAGAGATCGGAGAGATTGCAGTCATCTGCATGACCGACGGGCTCGAGATGGAAATAAGCCAAATCCGCGAGGACTTTCTGACTGACATCCTGACTCCGACCATTGTGCTGTCGCTTGCTTTCCTGATTCTTGTCGTCCTGCTGCGGCGCCGGGTGGCAGAGCCGATCCGCAGTATTTCAGAACGGATGAAGAGCTTCGCAAAGAACAGTACGGTTCAGCCGGAGCCGCTGAACATTCATTCCGGGGATGAGATTGAGGAAATTGCAGTCTCATTTGAAAAAATGACTGCGGATATCAGCACCTATGTCCGGAACATTGAAAGACTGACACAGGAGCGTCTGGAAACCGATGTTCAGATGAATGTTGCGGGCAGAATTCAATTCGGAATGGTCCCGGAAAGAAAAAATCTGAAAATCGGCGCCTTCTGGATCAGCGCCCTGACCCGCCCGGCAAAAAGCGTGGGAGGGGACTTTTATGACTGCTTCCGGCGGGATGACGGGAACATCTGTCTGATGATCGGAGATGTATCCGGAAAGGGGATCTCCGGTGCGATTTTCATGGCCCTGGTCAAAACCATGGTCCGGGAAAAACTTGCGGTAGGACTCAGCCCGGCGGAGGCGCTGAACCGGGCAAATGTGGAAGTGATGCTGCAGAACCCGGAGGGGCTGTTCGCCACGGTGTTCGCCGCTGAGGTGAATCTGCGGACGGGAGAGATGCGCTATGCCAACGCAGGGCATAACTATCCGGTCCTGCTGGGCGGAGAACCGAGAATCCTGAAACCGAATAACGGGATCGCCCTCGGCCTGTTTGACGATGCGGAGGTTGTGGACGAAGCTCTGACGATCGGGGTGGGGCAGGGATTGCTGCTCTACACGGACGGACTGACGGAGGCCATCAACGCCCGGAGAGAGGCATTTGGGATGGGCCGCCTGCTTGAAACACTGAAGGAGGAGCCCGCCGGAGAGAATCTCGGCGGAGAGAATCCGGCAGAGGAGGTCCTGATGCGGATCAGCCGGGCGGTGGGCAAATTCTGTGAAGGGGTGGAGCCCTTTGACGACATCGCGGTGCTCATGATCTGTCAGGAGGATGAGGAAAATGAGCCCGGCACCGAAGAAGAGCAGGATGAATGTGCCCGGGAGGGCGCCCGGAACGGGTTCCGCCCGATTCCTGCAGCGCTGTCTTCCTTTGACATCATCCGTGAGACCGTTTTTGCCTGTGCGGGGAATACGGAGAAGACAAGAAAAGCGCTGCTTGCCTGTGATGAAGCGCTTGCGAACATCGTCAACTATTCCGGGGCAACGGAGCTGTCTTTTGCCTGCGAAAAGCGGGAGGACGGGCTGGAGATCGTCTTCGTGGATAACGGCATTCCCTTTGATCCAACAGCGGAAATTGCTTCAGAGAAGCAATTCGAGCATATGGACAACGGCGGTATGGGCCTGAACCTGATCCGCCAGACGGTGTCGTCTTTTCAATATGAACAGAAGGATGGGAAAAACCTGTTTACGATGATTTTTCCGCTTTGACATGATTCAATGGAATGCGGAGGAGATTGGAACATGCCGGTTGTATGCTGGTACTGGGATGTGGTGCCGCGAAATCAGGGGTAAACCTGATTTCATAGTATGACCGCGCAGCCCTGACCGATACCATCAACAGCATTCGCTGATTGTGTTCGTCAGAACCGCAAATCCTGAGACACGGGCCACCGGGGGCGGCTGTGCGTACAACCGTCCCCGGCGCAGGCCGGGCGTGATGCGCAGAAAACCGAAAGCATCATAAAAGTGAGGAAACAGGAAGCTATGAAAAAACTGTTATTATTTTTGAAAAAAAACCCGGCGCTGATGGCTGCGCTTACAGTCGCATTATGCTTTGCATCCGTCAAGCTGCTTGACGGGGCGACGGAAGACGAGACCGGCAGCGTGCTCCTGAGGATCCTGCTCAGCATCGTCTGCGGAGCCGTGCTGTATGCTGTTTCCGGCCCCAAATCCTTTGAGAATCTTGACAAAGATATAGGATATGTACTTCGCAAGTACAGCGGTTTTCTCGTCTTTTCGGGGCTGTTGGGCATTTTCAGTATAATTACGGCTGTTGCCGGGGGTGCACCTCTGGTCAGCGGATGGCCGAAGGTGCTGTGCCTTGTAATCCTTGAACTCATTTTTGTCGGTCTGTTCGAGGAACTGTGCTTTCGTGTGATCATCAACGACGGGCTGCTGTATCAGTTCCGCGAGAACAAACACATTTTTGTCTGGATCGGTGTGATTTCGACGCTGCTGTTTGGATGGATTCATGTTGCCGGCGTAAGTGTGAACACACCGATTGCGGCAGCACAGGCTGTGCTGAAGACCGTGTCTACAGGTCTGATGGGATTTGGGCTTTTGATCCTGTATTGGAAAACGCGCAATTTCTGGGCGGTCTCGATTGCTCATGCGCTTTTCGATTCGGTACCTCTTCTCGCGGCAAGTCTGTTTGATACCGGCGCCAAGGTCGGCAATTATGTGACGGAAGAGACGACAGCAGTTGACGGCGTCAGCGTCAATATGGGCGGAGCACAGATTGCTGTGTTTGCTGTCCAAACCGTTGTCTTTATCATCTTTATCCTCGTGCTCTTGAAGGTGCTGAAGACCATCGACTTTGAAAAGATCCGCAGAGAGTGGTAAGGGCTGCAAATCCTCCCTGAAGAACGGCTGAAAGACCAACCCCATATGGCAGTTATCCGGGGACAACCCGGAAAACATAATCAAAAAGAAAGGAAAAAGACAAGAAATGAAAAAACTTCTCAGCATCCTCCTGATTCTGGCAATAGTTTTCTCCCTCGGCGCGACCGCCTTTGCCGAAGGAGAAAAGGACGAGCCGGATCTGAAAACCTTCCTGAGCGAACTGGCGGAGAAGGACAAGGTCACAGAAGAAGATCTGTCTGAACTGCTGACCATCCTGGGCAAC
>CADAPN010000034.1 GCA_902789835.1 Oscillospiraceae bacterium | reverse complement strand
CGTGAGCATCTGCTGCTCACCGGCTGCAAGATCGGCTGCGGCGAAGGCCACTGCGGCGCCTGCAACGTCATCATGAACGGCAAGGTCACCAAGTCCTGCATCGTGAAGATGAGCAAGGTTCCCGACAATGCTGAGATCACCACCATCGAGGGTGTCGGCACGCTCAGCGACATGCACCCCCTGCAGGTTGCCTGGATGGCCCACGGCTGCGCCCAGTGCGGCTTCTGCACCCCGGGCTTCATCATCAGCGCCAAGGTCCTGCTGGAGCAGAATCCCAACCCGACCCGCGAAGAGGTCCGCGACTGGTTCAACAAGACCCGCAACCTCTGCCGCTGCACCGGCTACAAGCCGCTGGTTGACGCCGTCATGGATGCCGCCGCGGTTCTGCGCGGTGAGATGACCAAGGAAGACCTGGTCTTCAAGCCCACCGGCGACAGCATCAAGGGCACCAAGTACATCCGTCCCTCCGCAGCCCAGAAGGTCACCGGTCAGTGGGACTTCGGTGCAGATGACGCGCTGAAGATGCCCGGCTGCCTGCGTCTGGCCCTCACTCAGGCAAAGGTTTCCCACGCCAACATCAAGTCCATCGACACATCCGAAGCCGAAAAGATGCCCGGCGTTGTCAAGGTCATCACCTACAAGGACATCCTGGCTGCCGGCGGCTCCAACAAGATCAACGGCCTCGTCATGCTGCCGAAGCACAACAAGACCGACGGCTTTGAGCGCCCGGTCCTGTGTTCTGACAAGATCTTCCAGTTCGGCGATGCCATCGCGATCGTTGCCGCCGACACCGAAGAGCATGCCCGCGCCGCTGCCGATGCCGTCAAGGTCGACATCGAAGAGCTGCCCGCCTACATGAGCGCTCTTGACGCCATGGCCCCCGACGCCATCGAAATCCACCCGGGTACCCCGAACGTCTTCTTCGAGACCAACTGCATCAAGGGACCGGACTTCGACTGGGACAGCGTGCCCGATTCCCAGCAGGTCGAGATCGAGAGCTACTGCTCCCGTCAGCCGCACCTGCACCTCGAACCGGACAACGGCTACGGCTACATCGATGAAGACGGCATGGTCACCGTCCACTCCAAGTCCATCGGTATCCATCTGCACATGCCGATGATCGCCGACGGTATCGGTGTCCCGATGGAGAAGCTCCGCATCGTCCAGAACCACGCCGGCGGTACCTTCGGCTACAAGTTCTCCCCGACGAACGAAGCCCTCATCGGCGCGGCCGCCAAGATCCTGGGCGTTCCCGTGTCCCTGAACTTCAACCAGTTCCAGAACATCACCTACACCGGCAAGCGTTCCCCGGCCTTCATGCATATCAAGCTGGCGGCCGACAAGAACGGCAAGCTGCTGGCTCTCTGGGGCGACAACTATGTCGACCACGGCCCGTACTCCGAGTTCGGCGACCTGCTGACCATGCGTCTGAGCCAGTTCACCGGCGCCGGCTACGGCATCCCCTCCATCCGCAACAAGAGCCAGACGGTCTTCACGAACCACGCCTGGGGCTCCGCCTTCCGTGCCTACGGTTCTCCGCAGAGCTTCATGGGCTCGGATATCGCCATCGACTGCCTCGCGGCCAAGATGGGCATCGATCCGTTCGAGATGCGCGCGATGAACTGCTACAAGGAGTCCGAAGGCACCACCATTCCGACAGGTTATCCGCCTGAGGTTTACTGCGAAGAAGCCCTGTTTGACAAGGCCCGCCCGCTGTATGAGGCCGGCAAGAAGAGAGTTGCCGAGAAGAACGCCGCTTCCGACGGACGGTATAAGTACGGCATCGGTGTCTCCCTCGGTGTGTACGGCTGCGGCCTGGACGGTGTTGACACCTCCTCCGCCTACGCCGAGCTGAATCCGGACGGCACAGTCACCATGTACGCCTCCTGGGAGGATCACGGACAGGGCGCCGACATGGGCATCCTGGTCTCGGCTCATGAGACCCTGCGCCAGGCAGGCATCAAGCCCGAGCAGATCCGCCTGGTCATGAACGACACCAAGTACACCCCGAACTCCGGACCTGCCGGCGGCTCCCGCTCCCAGGTCATGTCCGGCAACGCCTGCCGCCTCGCGGCAGAAGCGCTGGTTGCCGAGATGAAGAAGGACGACGGCACCTTCCGCACCTATGACGAGATGGTCGCCGACGGAAAGAAGCTGAAGGTTGAAGGCAACTGGGTCACCACCTTCTGCGCCGATCATCCGATCGATCAGGACACCGCCCAGGGCGATCCGTTTGCCACCTACATGTACACGACGGCAACTTCTACGGCGGCCTGGCACAGGGCATCGGCCTTGCGCTGACCGAGGACTTCGAAGATCTGTCGAAGCACACCAGCCTGCTCAAGTGCGGCATCCCGTACATCAAGGACATCCCTGATGACATCGAGCTCGTCTACAACGAGACCTATCGTCCCTCCGGCCCCTACGGTGCTGCCGGCTGCGGCGAGGCCCCGCTGGATGCGCCGCACCCGGCCATCCTCAACGCGATCTTCAATGCCACCGGAGCCCGTGTCACCCGTATCCCGGCCACGCCGGACAAGGTGCTCGCCGCCCTGAAGGCACTCTGAGAAGAGCATTCTGTCTCCCGCCCTCCCGGACGGGAGACAGACCGGGCACTTTGAACGGAGTGTCCGCCGTACGGAGGGCACTCTGATACGCAGCCTTTGCAAAAACCAGACGCAATGCTATAATAGAGAGGTCCTTCGGGACCTCTCTATGTTCTAAAACCATTCTGAGATTGGGAGGGAGACCGGTATGCCCGAGATTCAGGAGCGAGGCTCGACCCACGTATATAAAGTCAACCGCATCTCAAAAGAGGAAATGGAGAGCATGGTGGCGCGCTGCGTCTATGAAGAGCCGCCGAGCTGCAACGCGGCCTGCCCGCTGAAACTGGATACCCGCGCCTTTCTGAAGGCGGCGGCGGGCGGAGACTTCAAAAAAGCCCTGCAGCTTTATGAGAAGGCGACGCCGTTCCCTCTGATCCTGTCCATGGGCTGTGAAGCGCCCTGTGAAGCAAAGTGCCGCCTGTGTGAGCGGGGGGACGGGATCGCGGTGCGCGCGGTGGAGGCTGCTGCGGCGCGCTACGGACAGGCCTCCAGACTCGGAAGCGTTTTCCGGACGAAGAAAAAGAAGACCGTCGCGGTGCTGGGCTCGGGGCTGTTCCCTCTGTTTCTCGCGGGAGAGCTGGAAAAGAAAGCCTATCCGACCACGGTGTTCTGCGAGCAGGGAGACCTGGAAGCCTTTTTGCACTGTGAGACGGAGTTTCTGGATGAAGAGGCCTTTTCTCTGGAGCTCAAGCGCCTGAAGGGCAAGGACATTCAGTTTGTCTTCGGCTGTACCCTGGATGAAGACTTTCTTGCCCGGCAGCGGGAGACCTTCGATGTGCTCTGCGCCTCCGAAACCGTGGCGAAGAAGCTGTTCCCGTCGGCACAGGCAGATCCGGCGCTCATGATCCTGGAGGCGGAGAACCTCGTCACCGGCTGCGGCGCGGGCGTCATGGCTGCCGCCTTCGGTGCGAAGAAAGCCGCCCTTACGGTGGACCGCCTGGCTCAGAACCTGGATCCGCGCAATATGCGCGGCAGCGAAGGAGCCACAGAGAGCAGACTCTACACGGATCTCTCGGAGGCCTCTGCACTCCGCCGTGTTCCCTTGGAAAAGAGCGGCTACACGCCGGCACAGGCGGCACAGGAGGCAGCAAGATGCATCCAGTGCCACTGCGAAGAGTGCATGAAGAGCTGCGCCTATCTGCAACACTATAAGAAATATCCCGGGCTCCTCTCCAAAGAAATCTATAACAATACCCAGATCATCATGGGCGATCATCAGCTCAACAAGCCGATGAACGCCTGCACCCTCTGCGGACAGTGCACGGTGGTCTGTCCCAACGGCTTCGACATGGCCCACGTCTGTGCGGTAGCCCGGCGGAACATGGTCTCCACAGACAAGATGCCCCTGGCGCCGCATGAGTTTGCGCTGATGGACATGCTGTTTTCGAACGCCGACGCCTTCCTCAGCCGGCCGCAGCCGGGCCGTGAAACCTGCCGGTATGTCTTCTTCCCGGGATGTCAGGCCTCGGCGATCGCACCGGAGACGGTGAAGGCCGCCTATCTCGACCTCTGCAGCCGCCTGGACGGAGGGGTGGCGCTGATGCTGGGCTGCTGCGGGGCGATCTGCGACTGGGCCGGGCGCTTCGAGATGCAGGAGAGCACACGGGAGTTCCTGCTGACGGAGCTCTCCAAACTTGGGGACCCGGTGATTATCGCAGGCTGCCCCAGCTGCCGCAAGGAGCTGGCGGAATCCATCGGCGGAGAGATCGTCGGAATCTGGGATATTCTGGAGCAGATCGGTTTGCCGGAGGGTGCGAAGGGGATGGACCGCCCCGCCGCGCTGCACGATTCCTGCGGGGCCCGCGGCGATGCCCATACCCAGGAGACGATCCGGAACCTGGCGTCACGCCTGGGTGTCAAGCTGGTGGAGACGGAATACTCCGGAGACCGCTCTCCCTGCTGCGGCTACGGGGGACTCACCGCCTACGCCAATCCGGAGGTTGCCGGAGAAATCACCCGGAAAGCGCTGGAGCGTACGGATGCACCCTACATCACCTACTGTATGGCCTGCAGGGACCGCTTCGCCCGGGAAGGGAGAGAGTCCAGACATATTCTGGAGCTGATCTACGGCACGGACGCCGGAGCGCCGCCGGATATCAGCGAGAAGCGCTGCAACCGTCTGAATCTGAAGAGAGAGCTGCTCTGGGAACTCTGGCAGGAGGAAACCGCGGAAATGAAACTGGATTATGAACTGACGTATACGGACGAAGCCCGCCGTCTGATGGACAGCCGGATGATTCTGACGGACGATGTCATCGCGGTGCTGAACGATTACCGGGAGCACGGCGAGGCCGTTCTGGATTCGGAGACGGGCATGCTGATCGCCCGCAGGCGCCTCGGAAACGCGACCTTCTGGGTCAAATTCACCGAGGATGAGGGGCGGGTTACCGTACACGGGGCGTACAGCCACCGGATGAACGTGGTCAGGAGGGAAGGCTGATGGCCATCGAGAGAACCTATTATACCATCGACCCGGAGGGAAAGATTCAGTGCATGAAATGTCACGTTCCTCTTATCAAGGGCAAGGCGAAATTCATGTATCTGGACAACGGCTTTCCCGTGGAGCTGCCGGTCTGCCCGGTCTGCGGCTTTGTCTATGTGCCGGAGGAGCTGGCACTGGGGAAGGTCGCTTCCGTGGAACGGGCGCTGGAGGACAAATGAACGGGCACCCCGGCGGAGCGGAACATACCCGGCGCATGCTGGCGCTGGCGGAGCTTCCGGCAGGGGCCAGAGTCCTGGACATGGGCGCCGGCGCGGGAGAAGCGGTGGCAGTGCTGAGCAGCCTCGGATACCGCGCGGAGGGGATCGACCTCAGACCGCGGTCGGACCGGATCCGGGAAGGGAACTTTCTGGCCGCCCCCTATCCGGACGGCAGCTTTGACGCGGTGCTGAGCCAGTGCGCGTTTTTCGTTTCGGGAGACACGGCAGGAGCGATGCGGGAGGCCCATCGGCTTTTGAAACCGGGAGGGCGGCTGATGCTCTCGGATGTGGAGTTCGCTCCGCTGCGGCCGATGGCGGAAGAAGCCGGATTCCGGATCCTCTTTGACGAGGATCTCAGCGCGGCGTGGAAGGCGTATTACATCGAAGCACTCTGGCGCGGAGAGACCTGTGACTGTGAGCTGCCGCGGGGAAAGTGCGGATACCGCCTGCTGATCGCGGAGAAGGAGAAATAAACATGGACCTGTTTGACCAAATCATCGAGCTCGGCCGATACGGATATTCCTGCGGCCAGATCCTGGCGCTGCTGATGGAGAAGGTGACCGGAGAGGAGAATCCCGCCCTGGTCAAAGCCCTGGGCGGCCTGGACGGGGGTGTGGGGTATTCGAAAGGCTGCTGCGGCTGCATGACGGGCGGCGCCTGCCTGATTTCTTCCTTCACGGGAAAAGGCGGCGACTTCGAGTACGAGCACCCGGCGCACAAATCGGCGCTGGGCGAATTCACCCGCTGGTTTCAGGATGAGATCACCGCGGATTACGGCGGCATCAACTGTGAAGACATCATCGGCACGGATCCTGCCAAACGGGTGGAATACTGCCCGCAGATCATGGCGGCGAGCTTTGACAAGTGCATGGAAATTCTGGAAGAGAAGGGGCTCCTCTGACCGGGAGCAGATACTGGCATGAGACGGAGTCGGATCGACAGCTTTATCATGGAGCAGGAAGGCCTGCAGACCCTGAACAGAAAAGACATTGAAGCGGTTCAGCTGGAAAAGCTGAACCGCGTTCTGGCGTGGGAGAAAAAGCGGGACGGCTTCTACCGGAGCCTGCCGGAGAGGCTCTGCAGCCTCTCGGAGCTGAAGAATCTCCCCTTTACAAGCGAGGAGGATCTTGCAGCGCAGGCACCGGGCCTGCTGCTTCGGTCTCAGGCAGAGATCCAGAGGGTGCTCTCGGATGCCACGTCCGGCACCACCGGCGCGGCCAAGCGGGTTTTCTATACCGAAGGGGACTGCCGGAACACGGTCCGGCTCTTTATGGCAGGCCTGGGAGAGCTCATCGGCCCGGGCAGCGTGACGATGATCTGCTTTCCCTTCTCCGGACCCCACGGCCTGGGTGAACTTATCAGCGAGGCCATCGAGGGCCTTGGGGCGAAGCCGCTGAAGCTGGGTGCAGGGCTGAGCTACGGAGAGTACCGCAGGGTGCTGACGGAGCAGCATCCGGATACTTTTGTCGGCATGCCGGTGCAGCTGCTGTCGATCCTGCGTGTCTGCGGGAAGGGGAGCCTGGAACGGGCTTTGGTCAGCGGCGATGCCTGCCCCCGTGCGGTGATTGCCGCCTGTGAGAGACTTCTCGGAACGGCACTGTTTCCCCATTACGGCTCGCGGGAGATGGCCCTGGGCGGCGCGATCTGCTGCCCGGCCCATGAAGGAATGCATCTGCGGGAAAATCACGTGATTGCCGAGATCATCGATGAGACGGGGAATCCGCTACCGCCGGGAGAGACCGGGGAGCTGGTCATCACCACCATCGGGATGGAGGCGATGCCTCTGATCCGCTATCGAACCGGGGACTATACCCGGATTCTGCCGACGCCCTGTCCCTGCGGGAGTGCAGTTCTGCGCCTCGACGGTGTCAAACGAAAAGGAGAGGCGGCGGAGATCGCCGAGCTGGATGAGACCCTCTTCGCCCTGCCCTGGGTGGCGGATTACCGGGCGATGAGACGGGCGGGACGGCTTTGCCTGGAGCTTCTGACCTGCGGAGAGGGAGCGCTTCCGTCTGTTTCCGCGGAATGGACCCTGCGCCCGGTGACAGACGAGGACCGCAGCCTGTACCAGGGCAAGAGAAGAATCGAGACATGCGACTGAAGAAAAGCGGCATCCGCAAAAGCGGATGCCGTACCGGAGTCCTTGACAGGGGAGAGTGAGATGGGAGAGAGAATACGCCAAACACGCTCGGTGTGTCCGGTCTGTCGGAAAAACCTGCCGGCCTGGCTGACGCGGGAGCCGGACGGGGCGATCCGGATGGAAAAGCAGTGCCCGGAGCACGGGAGCTTCTCTGTACCGGTCTGGCGGGGAAAGCTGGACTTCGACCGCTGGCTGCTGGGGACCGAGCCGCTGGCGGAGAATACCGGCCTGCACTGCCCGGAGGCCTGCGGCATCTGCCCGGAGCATGAGATCGGGACCTGCTGCGCGCTGCTGGAAGTGACGCGGCGCTGCAATCTGCACTGCCGCTTCTGCTTTGCCGACGGCGGAGCCGACGCCCGGGATCCCTCTCTTGAGGAAATGAAGGCGGCCATCCGTGAGATCGCGGCTCAGTGCGGCCGTCCGCTGCTGCAGTTTTCCGGCGGAGAGCCGACCCTGCGGGACGATCTTCCGGAGCTGATCCGCTATGCCAGGGAGGCCGGCTGCAGCTATACCCAGGTGAACACCAACGGGATCCGCCTTGCGGAAGACCCGGCCTATGCCGAGCGGCTCCGGGAGGCGGGACTGGACATCGTGTTTCTCCAGTTTGACGGGACCCGGGAGGACATCTATGAGACGCTGCGGGGCGCTCCGCTGCTGGAGACAAAACGAAAGGCCATCGAAGTGTGCTCGCGGTTCCGAATCGGCGTGACACTGGTCCCCACGGTGGTGAAGGGCGTCAACGACGACAACCTGGGGGAGCTGATAAGGCTCGCGGTGTCGCTTGCTCCGGGGGTCCGGGGGATCCACTTCCAGCCGGTGTCGTACTTCGGCCGTTATCCGGGCACACCGCAGGCGGAGGACCGGTACACGCTGGACCAGCTGATGGCGGACATCAGCCGGCAGGCCGGGATCCCCGTCGAGAGCTTCATGCCATCCCGCTGTGACCATCCGCTCTGCGGTTTTCACGCAAATTATCTGATTGCACCGGGAGGGAGACTGAAGCCCCTCAGTTCCATCACCCATTCCTCGCACACCAGAGGCTGCGCAAGGGACAACCGGGAATACGTCGCCCGGCACTGGCGCCGGCCTCCGGAAGAACCGGCTCCAGAGACGGACTTCTCGGAAGAGATGGACTTCGACACCTTTCTCTACCGGCTGCGTCACGGCAGTCTGACTCTGTCGGCGATGGCGTTTCAGGACGCGATGAACCTGAACATTGAGCGCCTGCACCGCTGCAGCCTGCATGTCTATGACAATGGGAAGATCAAGCCCTTCTGCGCGAAGTATCTCACCACGACAAAATAACCCTGCACGCTCCGGACGAAAAGGCCGGAGCGTGCAGTCTGATGCCGCGTCTGCCGGCACGGCCGGTTTTCTTCTGAAGCCGGATTGTTGCTGGATTTCGCAACATAAACCCTGATGAATAATTCATCATAAAAGCGAACCTCCCTCGACCGCAGTGACGGCAGAGGGAGGTTTGTGTTTTCAGAATGATTCCTGCGGATTTTCCGGCAGGGCCGGCCAGGCAGAGAAAAACCGGGGGAGGCGGAGCAGGGCTTACAGCACTTCCGTGGCAAGGCGCTCCAACGGCAGGGCTTTTCGGTACTGGGCGAGGAAGGCATTGAAGCCGTCGATGTCCTCCTGGGTGGCGGTAATCGTGCTGCTCTGGGCATCGGCGAAAACCTTATTGTCCAGATAGTCCGGCAGGCTCTCGCCCTCTTCATGCCAGAGCATGTAGGCACCAAGCAGGGCCATGCCGTAAGGGCCGCCTTCGCCGGCCGTCTTCATGACGGAAACCGGAACCCCGACCGCGGCGGACAGCATGCGCTGGCCGACCTCGGGGGTCTTGAAAAAGCCGCCGTGGCCGTAGAGCCTGTCGATGTGAACCTGTTCGGTTTCGGTCAGAATGTCCATGCCGATCTTCAGCGTTGCCAGAGCCGAGAGAAGATGGGTGCGCATGAAGTTGGAAAGGGTGAATCTTGCAGACGGAGACCGGACAAAGATCGGACGGCCTTCATCGAGGTCCGTGACGCCCTCGCCGGAAAAATAGTTATAGGACAGGAGCCCGCCGCAATCCGGTTCGCCGGACAGGGCTTTCTGAAAGAGTTTGGTGAAGAGCTCGCCCCGGTTCACGTCAAGACCCATGAGACGGGCAAATTCGCTGAAGAGGTTCACCCAGGCGTTGATGTCGGAGGTACAGTTGTTGCAGTGGACCATCGCAACAGGAAGTCCGTCCGGTGTGGTCACCATGTCGATCTCACGATGGACCCCCAGGGGATGATCCACGACGATCATGGCAAAGTCCGAGGTTCCGGCCGAGACGTTGCCCGTCCGGACACGGACGGAGTTGGTGGCCGTCATGCCGGTACCGGCGTCGCCTTCACAGGGGGCGACGGGAATGCCGGGAAGCAGGGTGCCGTCGGGATCCAGAAAGCGCGCGCCGGCCTCGGTGAGCCTGCCGCCGCAGGCGCCGGCCGGCAGCACCTTCGGAAGGATTGTGCGCAGATCGAGCCCGGTGAGATCCAGAAACTTCTGCAGCATCGCGGCGTCATAGTCACAGGTTTCGCTGTCAATCGGGAACATGCCGGAGGCTTCTCCCACGCCCATGACCTTCTGGTCCGTGAGTTTCCAGTGGATATAACCCGCCAGGGTCGTGAGATAGGCGATGTCCTTTACATGCGCCTCTCCGTTCAGCATGGCCTGATACAGGTGGGCGATGCTCCAGCGCTGCGGGATGTTGAAATCGAAGAGGGCGGTCAGCTTTTCCGCCGCTTGGCCCGTGATGGTATTGCGCCAGGTGCGGAATTCCGCCAGCTGCTTTCCATCCTTGTCAAAGGGGAGATAGCCGTGCATCATGGCGGAGACGCCGATGGCGCCGACCGTGGTGAGGTCCACGCCGAATTCTTCCTTCAGATCAGCCTTCAGCGCTTTGACACAGGCCCGGAGCCCGGTGTGGACGCTTTCCATGGAGTAGGTCCAGATGCCGTTGAC
This sequence comes from Oscillospiraceae bacterium, assembly GCA_902789835.1. The sequence goes on along the minus strand of CADAPN010000034.1, from coordinate 8,682 downwards.
GAGCCGATTTTCCCATTCGTAGTCGCCGGAGGCGATGGGGCGGTGCTGCTGATCGATCAGGACGGCTTTGATGCGGGTCGAGCCAAGCTCAATCCCGAGTACGGTTTTGGTCAGATCCATAGATGTTTTTCTCCTATTTCTTCTCCTTATTCTTGCTTCTGTGCATCAGCACGACGCTCTGGAGGACGATGAAGAAGCACAGCATGGCGCCGGTTGTAATGCTCTGCCACCAGGGATCTCTCAGACCGGAGGTGGTTACGATCGACTTGATGGTGCTGAGGGTCAAAACACCGAAGAGCGTGCCGATCACGTTTCCGACACCGCCGGTGAGGAGCGTGCCGCCGATGATGGAAGAAGCGATGGCATTCATTTCGGCAGCTGTCGCATTGGTCGCATTGCCTGCGCCGGTGTGCATCATGAAGACAAAGCCCGCGATTCCGCTCAGAAGTCCGCACAGAAGATGGGCCAGAAAGCGGGTTTTCCGCACGTTGACGCCGAGCATCAGGGCGCTCTGCTGGTTCCCGCCGACCGCGTAGAAGCCGCGGCCGAGCTGCGTCCTGCGAAGCAGGAAATAGACGAGAAATACAACGGCCAGTGCGACGATGACACCGATCTCCATCCGGGCGGGAATCATCACGCCTTTTTTGTTGGGGGAGCCGAGCCAGGCGATCTCAATCCGGTTCTGGAGGATGTCCATCAGTTCCTGCGGCGCCTTCTGCGGATCCACACTGATGATGGTGATCATGCCTCTGGCAAAGAACATGCCGGCCAGGGTGATAATAAAGGGCTGAATCTGCAGGCAGGCGATGAGATATCCCTGCACAAGGCCGAAGGCGAGCCCAATCAGAAGGGCCATCAGAAGCGCAAAGACGATACGCCACTGCTCTCCGAGGCCCAGCGAGGCGATGAGCCCGTTGAAGAGGCCGAGGTTGCCGTTGAGAATCATGACGCCGACCATGGCGACCAGAGCGGTGACGCCGCCGACGGAGATGTCGATGCTTCCGGTGATCATGACGATGGTAAGACCGCAGGAGATGATGATGAGGAAGGCATTGTCATTGAGCATGTCGAAGAGCATCTGCGGCTTGCGGAAGCCGCCGCCCCAGATCAGCATGGCAAGCACATACATGGAAACAAAGATGCAGATCGTGATCGTCAGAAGCAGCTGGGTATCCGTAATGGGCTCTCTGCGGCGAACGGTCTGAATGTTATCCTGTTTGTTCATCCGCTTATGATGCCTCCTTTCCGGTGTGGACAGGGCGGCTGCCCCGGAGTTTTTTTCTGAAGCGGTCGAATGCTTCCTTCACAACGGGCGAGCCGATGACCACCAGAATGATGATGACCACCGCTTTATAGGCTTTCACGTCCGTGGAAGGCACCTTCATGGCGTAGAGGGTAATGGTCAGGGCCTGAATGGCATAGGCGCCCAGTACGGAGCCGAGCATCCGGAACTTTCCGCCGCCGAGGCTGTTGCCGCCGATGGCAACGGCAAGGATGGCGTCCATTTCAATGTTGATGAGCAGGGTTTCGTGGTTGATAAGGCTCAGACGACTGACGCTGATCACGCCGGCCACCGCGCAGCACGCGCCCAGCAGCACAAAGGAGAGAAGCTTGATGCCGACGGAGTTGATGCCGTTGAGTCTTGCGGCGCCCTGGTTGATGCCGACCGTCTGAATGTAGAGGCCCAGGGTGGTAAAGCGGAAGAGCAGGGCGAAGAGAATGCCCATCAGGATGACAATCAGGATCGGCGTCGGGATCGGAATGCCGGGGATAAAGCTGCCGATCGCGCTGATGATGGAACTGGAAACCGTCGGTGTGGCGCCGCCGTTGATCCAGTAGGCAATGCTGCGGCCGCAGGTGAACAGAATCAGGGTCGCGATCATGGGCTGAATGTTAAAGATCGAAACAAGACTTCCGTTGAAGGCGCCAAACAGCATGGCAACCAGACAGCACATCGCAAAGCCGCCGATGACGGTAAGCGGCGAGATGGCGCTGCCGCTCTTCAGAACCTTGACAAACACGCTGCCGGCAATCGCGGCGAGAGCGCCGACGGAGATGTCCTGCCCTCCGGAAGCGGCGGTGACCAGCGTCATGCCCATAGAGAGAATGACCAGCTCCGACGCGCCGTTCAGAATGGCGATCAGGTTCCCCTGAAGAACCGGGTCGCCGTTGTTGTTTGTGGTGATGCCGACGGAGAAGAAAGAGGGATCCCGGAACAGATTGAATATCACCAGAAGCAGAATCGCGATGAGCGGAATCAGCAGCTGGGAGTTGTTGGCCCAGAACTGGCCGGAAGCTTTTTTGTTCTGTTTCATCTCAGTTGCCTCCTCCCGCAATTGTCCGCATCACATGCTCCTGGGTGAGCTCGTCGCCGGAAAGCTCACCGACGATGTTCCGGTCTCTCATGACAATCAGTCTGGAGCAGGTGCGGAGCATCTCTTCAATCTCCGAGGAGATGAAGGTGACGCTCATCCCCTCTTCAGCCAGCTTCAGAACCAGTTTCTGGATCTCTGTTTTGGTTCCCACGTCGATGCCTCTGGTGGGCTCGTCCAGAATCAGGTATTGGGGATGGGTGAGCAGCCATCTGGCCAGAATCACCTTCTGCTGGTTTCCGCCGGAGAGAGACTTGATCGGCGTTTCCATGGAGGCCGTCTTGATCTCGAGCGCTTTGATGTATTCATCGGCAAAAGCTTCCGCTTTTGCCCGGGAGAAGGGATGACCCATGCCTTTGATCACCTGCAGAGCCAGGATGATGTTCTCCCGCACGGACAGGTCGGCGATGATGCCGTCGCGCTTGCGGTCCTCCGGAAGATAGCCGATGCCGTTTTTCATGGCATCCAGAGGCTTCTGAATCCGGACCTTTTTCCCGTTCACCCTGATCTGCCCGCCGGTGACCGGGTCGGCACCGAAGATGGCCCGCACACTCTCGCTGCGTCCGGAGCCCAGAAGCCCGGTAAAGCCGTTTACCTCGCCCTTGGCGATATGAAAATCAAACGGCCGGCTCTCGCTGCTCGACAGGCCTTCCGCCTCATAGAGAACTTCCTGTGTTTCGGAGGGAGGCGCTTTTTTCTTGATGACGGCAAGATCGGCGATGTCCTTGCCTATCATCAGCTCGACCAGTTTTACCTGGGGCAGGGCTTCCACATCAAACTGCCCCACCAGTTCGCCGTTTCGAAGCACGGTGATCTGATCGCTGACTTCGTAGACCTGCTCCAGAAAGTGGGTGACGAAAATGATTCCGACGCCTCTTGCCTTCAGATCCCGCATCAGCTTGAACAACATCTCCACCTCATTGTCATCCAGCGAAGAGGTCGGCTCGTCCAGGATCAGCACCTTGCAGTCGGTATCGACAGCCCTTGCAATCGCGACCATCTGCTGAACGGCGAGGGAACAGCTGCCAAGCTGCTGCCTGGGTCTTGCGGGAATGCCGAGGCTGTCCAGCAGCTCACCGGCCCGCTTTTCCATGCCCTTCCAGTCCACGGTTCTGGCCCGGGTGCGCCCGATAAACATGTTTTCGGCAACCGTAAGGTTCGGGCACAGGGTGATTTCCTGATACACCGTGCTGATGCCGTAACTCTGTGCCTCCTGAGGGGAGCGGATGCTGATGGCACCTTCGGTTCCGTCAATGCGGATTTCTCCGGCGTCCATGGGGTAGATTCCGGTCAGCACCTTGATCAGCGTGGATTTTCCTGCGCCGTTTTCTCCCATCAGAGCGTGGATTGTCCCTTTCCGCAGGGTGAAGTCCACGTCGTTCAGGGCTTTCACACCGGGAAAGGATTTGCAGATTCCACGCATCGTCAATACAATGTCATTTTCCATCCGCTGTCCTCCTGCGTAGTTTTCAAACGAATCATTCAGAAAACGCGGTGTGGACCGCGGATTTCTCCACTTCGCCACACCGCGTCATTTGCGTTGGATTGGAGCTGCTGCTCCTGAAGGTTCTGATTATGCGACGTCTTCGCCGAGACCGTAGGTCAGGATATCTTCCTCGGTGATTTCGCGGGCGTCAAAGCCCTTCTCGACGGAGATGATCTGCTTGGCATCGTTGAGGCCTTCAATCTCGCCGCCCTCTTCGAGGACCTGGATCATGTCGCTGATGACCTGAGCCTGGAACGGGCTGCACTGTCCGTCATAGTTCCAGTTGCCCTTCTGCAGCTCGCGGAGCGCCCACTTGTTGCAGTCAAAGCCCATGACGACGACGTCCTTGTCAACACCGTGGGTGATGCCGGCTTCATCCAGAGCAGCGACAGCGCCCTTGGCCATGCCGTCGTTCTCGGCGTAGATGACGTTGAAGGCTTCACCGGAGTTGATGGCGGACTCAACGATCTTCTTGGCTTCGGCTTCGTCCCAGGTAGCGGTCTGCTGGACAACCTTCTTCATGGTGCCGGCTTCAAACTGCTCATCCAGCGCACCGGTACGGCCGAGCTGAGCATCGCTGCCCATGGCGCCCTGAATGTGGATCACGTTGTACTCGGGAAGCTCGAGGGAGAGCAGCCAGTTGACGGCGGTCTCGCCTTCCTTCGCCATGTCGGAGACAACGGCGGCTTCGAAGAGATCGGTGTCGCAGTCGATCATACGGTCGAACAGGAACACGCCGATGCCGGCTTCCTGGGCATCTTTCAGAACCGTATCCCAGCCGGTGGTCTCAGCGGCGGAGATCAGGAGGTAATCAACACCGTCGGTGATGAACTGGCGCGCAGCGCTGAGCTGCTCATCGTTCTTGATGCTGTAGTAGAAGCTGGCGTCATAGCCGTTCTCCTTGGTGAAGACGGCGGCGAAGTCGTTGACGTTGGCTTCACGGTAACCGGATTCGGAAGGCGGGTTGTTGATGACGCCGACCGTGATCAGATCGTCTGCGGCGAAGGCCATCGGCATAAGCGACAGGCAGAGCATCAGTACCAGAGCGATAGCAATTACTTTTTTCATGTTCATTCTCCTTATTCCATATTTTTTGTGGGCAACTGTACCCGCTGGCATAATAAAACCACGAAAAAGCCGCTCCGTCAACTGCCCGGAGGGCACAGAGAACGAAATCGTAAAGTTGAATAAATACAACTTTATAAGGTGGGATGAAGAATAAGTACAACTTTCCGGCGAGAAGCGGGTTTTTTTCCGATTCAAGAGAAAAATGTTCAAAATTTTCCGCTCGGGCTTTCGGTTTCCGGCGTTCCGGCGTACAGCATTTTGCCCAAAGCACAGGCAAAAACCCAAAAAAATATCGTCCTTCGTAAAAAAGTCCTTTGGAAAACCGTCATCCCCATGATAACGCTAAGATAAACGCTGATAAAATTGTATGCCGCAAATTCCGGGCAAGGCATTTCGTCATCAAAAACAGAACGTGACGCAAACGGCAGGATATGATACAATAAAATCAGAAGATACAATCAGAAAAACGGCAGACCGCACAGATCGGGAAGCAGAGGAGGCGGGAACATGAGAAACAGATATGTCCTTCTTGCGAAGGACCTGAGAGGGCTGTGGACACAGCTGCAGCGCGCCGGAAGCACAAAATTCCCGAGTGAAGCAGAACTCTCTGCCCGTTACGGATACAGCCGACAGACCGTCCGAAAAGCACTTGATGTGTTGGAGCAGGAAGGGGGGAGAACGGGAAAGGTGGCGGTGATCACGGCCTATACCGAGGAGTACCTCTACCCGCAGCTGCTGAGGGATATCGGGGCGGAGCTGTCCCGCAGCGGGTATGAGATGCAGCGCTTTGGCAGCGGGAACCGGATTCTCCGGGAGCGGGAAATCCTTCAGCAGCTGATACAGAGCTCTCCGGAGGGCATTCTGCTGGAGGGGGCGAAGACGGCTCTTCCAAGCCCGAATCTGGATCTGCTGCGGCAGCTGGATCAGAAGGGGGTCCCGATTGTCTATCTGCATGCGCCGCTTCCGGTGCCGGAAAACGCCGCCTATGTTCTGGACGACAACGAGGGGGGAGCCCGGATGCTGGTGCGGCATCTCCTGAACAGAGGACATCAGCGGATTGCAGGGATCTTCAAAAGTGACGACCGTCAGGGGATCGAACGCTACCGGGGGTATCTATCGGAACTTCTGGATGCCGGGCAGACGGTTCCGGAGGAGAGCATTCTATGGTATGATACAGACGACCGGGACCGGCTTATGAACGGACAGTATAACCGGCTCGACCGCTTTGTCCACAGCAGGCTTACAGGCTGCACCGCAGTCGTATGCTATAACGATGAGATCGCCTATGCGCTCATCCGTACCCTGCTGGCGTCCGGAAGCCGGGTGCCGGAGGACTGTGCCGTGGTCAGCTTTGACAATTCTCACTATTGTTCGCTCAGTCCGGTGTCCATTACCTCGCTTGCCCATGAGCGGCATCAGATGGGGACCACTGCGGCACGCATGCTGATTCGCCTGATGCGGGGCAACAATGCCCGCGGGGTCAGGCTTTCCTGGACCCTGCGGGCAAGAAACAGCGGGTGAGAAAATTCAGTATTCCCGCTTTTGGAGGATGTCTTCTGTCAGCGTGTCGGCGCTGAAAAGCGTTTCTTTCACAAAATTCTGTTTTTCGGGCTGCTCTCCGTTCTCCATCTGTCGGATCAGATCGGCTACGCGGGGACCGTGGAGGGGGTTGCATTCCATACAGGCGTTGATTTTTCCCTCCAGACAGAGCTGCAGGGCATGCTGCGCCGCATCAAAGGAGAGCAGCATGATCTGACCGTCCGTACCGTAGGAAAGGCCGACTTCATCGAGAGCGCGCATCGCTCCGAAGCTCATGTTGTCGTTCTCGCTGTAGATGACGTCGATGTCCCGGTCGGTTTTCAGAAAGTCCCGCACGAGCTCATAGCTCTTTGCTTCCGTATATTCCCCGGGCAGAATCCCAGCGATTTCCCATTCCGGATGCAGCCGCACCGCGCTTTCCAGAGCCGCCGTGCGGCCTATTTGCGCCGTGGCGCCGTCTGTGCCGCGTATATGCAGGATCCGGAGCGGTTCACCGTCCCGGCCGCGGCGGACAAGCTCCTCTTCCAGCCACTGAACGACCGTCTCCCCCTCCGCGCGAAAGTCCGAGCCGACCCAGCAGGAATACAGGTCCTTATCCTCCGTGGAAATCTGCCGGTCCACGATGATGACGGGGATCTCCGCCTCCCTGGCCTCCTGGAGGACATCTTCCCAGCCAGATTCCATGATCGGGGCGAGGACGATGTAATCGACTTCTTCCTGGATGAAATTGCGGATGGCCAGAAGCTGGTTCTCCTGCTTCTGCTTGGCATTGTCAAACAGCAGTTCGAATCCGTTCTGCTCGGAAAGCGCCGCGGTCATGGACTTGGTATTCGCCGCACGCCAGTCCGATTCAGAGCCCAGCTGGGAGAAGCCGACCCGGATCAGACGGTCCTCTTCCGTGCCGGAGACGCGTCCGCAGGCACACAGCAGGAAAAGCAGCAGGATGAAGAATCCCGGGAATAATTTGCGTTTTTTCATGCGGACACCTCCGTCTGATAGGGGATGCGGATCGTGATCTCCGTCCCCCGGTTCTCCGTGCTCTCGATGTCAAAGCCCAGGTCGCTTCCGAACATCAGCCGGAGGCGTTTGTAGGAGGCTTTCATGCCAAAGCCGCTTCCTTCGTCCCGCTCCAGGGATTCCCGGAGGGCCTGAAGCGCTTCCGGACCCATCCCGATCCCGCTGTCGGCAACCTTCAGAATCACCTGACCGCCGTCCCGGCTGCTGCTGATGGTGATGCGGCTGATTCCCCGCTTTGGCTTGATCCCGTGATAGATGGCGTTCTCCACCAGCGGCTGCAGGGTCATCTTAGGGATCAGGCAGCGATCAAGAGAGGGATCGGTCAGAAAATCATAGGCGAGCAGGGGGATAATGTCCTTGCCGTTGGAGAGGAAGGAGCGGAAATAGGTCGAGAGACTCGAGACCATCTCGATGGCCTGTTCATTCTTCCCGGTTTCGATCAGCCAGACAATCGCGTCCAGGGTGTTGTAAAGGAAATGCGGGTTGATCTGCGCCTGAATGAGAGCCAGCTCCATGCTGCGCAGCCGGATCTGTTCCTGGCGGTTCAGCTCCATCTGATCATTCAGACGGGTAACCATCTCTTCCAGACCTGTACCGAGCGCCTGGAGCTTGCTGTCCTCCGCCGGCACGGGTGCCCGGGGAGAGAGATCTCCTTCACCGATTTCGATTACCCGCTGATACAGGCCGTCAATCGGCTGGGAGATGCTGCCGCTGATGCGGAAGCTTCTGCGCAGCGAGTGAACAATGACCAGGATTGTGACGCCCAAGGCGAGGATCATATCCACCGAGAGCCAGAGGTTCTGCCTGGTGCGGATGGCAGCCAGCTCTCCGGCTTCGTGGTAGAGATAATTGTAGATATATTTCTGGATCAGCTCCGTAATGACATAGATATTGGACTCCAGCTGGTGCATCCGCAGATCGTAGCCGTCCGTAGATTCAATCTCCTGAATGCAGCGCCGCAGATTCTCACAGAGGTCCAGAACGCTGTTTGCGGCACGGTAGCTCTCCCGGCTGTGCGTGTTTTCCAGCAGCGCGGTCGCGAGCTGCTCTGCCGCCTGAACCTCTTCCCAGGGCAGCTGCTCGTCGCTGCCGGTCACAAAGAGGTACATCTTCAGATCGACTTCGTCCTTGAAGTTCTGGTTGAACTGGGAGGCGGTGGAGATGTTCCGGCTGACCTGCGAGAGGGAGAGACTGGAGATC
>CADAPN010000033.1 GCA_902789835.1 Oscillospiraceae bacterium | reverse complement strand
GCCTTCAACGTTGGCGTCATCGCCTTCGACTTCGACATCAGCCTGTGTCGTCTCGGCATCGTTCTGTTCGTCAGCCGTATTGGTCTCTTCGACCGCAACGTCCGCCTGCTCGGTCTCGGCTGCGGGCTCTTCGACCGCAACATCCGTCTGCTCGGTCTCGGCCGCAGGCTCTTCAGCCGCAGCATTGGTCTGCTCAGTCTCGGTCACAGGCTCTTCAGCCGCAACATCCGTCTGCTCGGTCTCGGCTGCAGGAGTTTCTGCATTCTCGGTAACTGCGGGAATCACCGCAGGCGCCTCGACCTTGTCTCTGACCGTATAGATCCCGTTCTGCTCCACAACTTCGAGTTTCTCGCTGCCTGCGAAGTAATTGGAAACGTCACGGTTATAAGTACCGTATACCAGACCGACTCCCTGACCGAACATGGTCCACTCTGCCGGTGCATAGAAACGAACATTGACATTATTCAGCGTCACGCCGCTGGCAACAGAGCCAAACCCGATTTCCACGGTGCCGTTATCGCTCGCCAGAACAGAGCCCTTGGCAGAGACAGTACCGTTTTTGAGCGTCGCGCCCATACCGGTAATTGCCATGCCCTTGTCGTCAGCTGCATTATCAAAGGAAAGGATCTTTCCGTTCAGGTCGATAACCGCATTGGCCGCAACCGTCAGGCCTTCGCTCATCGCAATGTCGTTCAGGAGCTTGATCTCGCCGCCCTTGGCAGCCGCCGCTTTCAGTTCCTCCGCAGTGCTGACCTCAGTGATCGCAGGAACGGTCTCTGTCACCTGTTCGGTAACAGCAGGAGCGGTCTGAGCAGCTGCATCAGTTGCTGTATCCGTCTCTGCATCGGCGCTTCCCTGATAGCTGTTGTCCTCAATTACGGCAGGCTGATTCGTGGCCTGCTGAACTCTGTTTGCGCCAACCCAACTATTTGTTGCCGGACCACCGATAGGTTCGGATTCAATCATTCCGCCACCGATCACCACGGTTTGTCCGCAAAGGCAGAGACTGTAAACAGGCTCAGGCACATTGCAAGAATCAGAACTACAGAAATGAGTTTAGATGTTGCTTTCATGTCTGTTCTCCTTCTATCGTAAAAAAATGCTTACGAATTGTAAACTCCACACCGGCAGATTGCGCCTTTCTCCCGCTGTGTGCATATAAGATACCACCTTTTGAAATCAATTGCAAGAGTTTTTAAGAAATTTTGAGAAAAATTTTTTCCAATTTGTAATAATTTCGAAAATAGTGGTTACCTTTTTCTGAAGTATACAAGATTTTGTGCTTCTTTTCAACCGGCGCAGCGCATTCCTAAGAAAGATTAAGACTTTTGGTTAATTCGCTGTCATTCCCTTTTGAATCTCCATTGAAACCGGCAAACTGCATAAATTTGTTGATATTGACAAATACCTCTTTTTTCAAGGCTTGCCATTTCCCCGAAAATAGTGTAAAATTCACAATACAAAACGCAGCGATGCATTTTATATTCTTTTATGACAGGAGCGATTCTTGTATGAGTGGTTTCGTATGGATCATTCCGATCCTCGCCGTATGTGCACTTTGCTTTGCCGCTTATAAGGCAAGCTATGTCTCCAAAGCAGCCGCGGGTACGTCCCGCATGCAGGAGATCGCTTCCGCAATTGCGGAAGGCGCGGATGCTTTCCTGATGTCCGAGTACAGAATTCTTGCCATTTTTGTGGTGATTCTGTTTCTGCTGATCGGCTTCTTTATTAACTGGGGAACTGCCGTCTGCTTCCTGCTCGGTGCCTTTTGCTCCATCCTGGCCGGCTTCTTCGGAATGAAGGTCGCCACCAGGGCTAATGTCCGCACCGCCAATGCCGCCATGGAATCGGGCATGAACAAGGCGCTCTCCATCGCCTTTGCCGGCGGCTCGGTCATGGGGATGTGCGTCGTCGGGCTCGGCCTGCTCGGCTGCAGTCTGATCTACATTCTGACCGGCAACTATAATATTCTGTTTGGCTTTTCTCTCGGTGCCTCCTCCATTGCGCTGTTTGCACGTGTCGGCGGCGGTATCTATACCAAGGCGGCTGACGTCGGCGCCGACCTGGTCGGCAAGGTGGAAGCCGGTATTCCGGAAGACGACCCCCGCAACCCCGCCGTCATCGCGGACAATGTCGGCGATAACGTGGGCGACGTAGCCGGGATGGGCGCCGACCTCTTCGAGAGCTATGTCGGTGCGCTGATTTCGGCTCTGACCCTCGGCGTCCTGATCACGGGCTCCTTCCCCGGTGCCGGCGCCTTCTACCCCCTGCTGGTCGCCGCCGTCGGAATTGCCGCTTCCATCATCGCGACGTTCTTTGTCCGCGGCAAGGATGACGCAAATCCGCATGCGGCCCTTAAGATGGGCTCTTACGTTTCCGCCGCGATCGTCGGAATTGTCTCCATTCCGCTCAGTCTGAAGTTCTTCGGAGGAATCTTCTATTCTCTCCCCATCATCGCCGGTATTATTGTCGGCCTGGTCATCGGATATATGACCGAGGTTTATACTTCCGAAGATTATCGGTCGGTAAAGCGCATCGCCGACCAGTCCGAAACCGGCTCGGCCACCACCATCATCAGCGGTGTTGCGGTGGGCATGATGAGCACCTGGGTGCCCATTGTCCTGATCTGTGTCGGGATCTATGTCTCCTACCGTGTAACAAATAATCTATACGGCATCGCGCTGGCCGCCGTCGGCATGCTCTCTACCACCGGCATCACCGTTGCCGTGGACGCCTACGGTCCTATCGCCGACAACTCCGGCGGCATTGCCGAAATGAGCGGTCTGGATCCCCACGTCCGTGAGATCACGGATAAGCTCGACGCCGTCGGCAACACGACGGCCGCCATGGGCAAGGGCTTTGCCATCGGCTCCGCCGCGCTCACCGCACTCGCCCTGTTTGTCTCCTACGCCCACGAGGTCAAGCTCGAAGAGGCCGGCATCAACATTCTCTCTCCCAACGTGGTCATCGGTCTTCTGATCGGCGGTATGCTTCCCTTTGCCTTTTCCGCCATGACCATGGACTCGGTTTCCAAAGCGGCTTACAAGATGATTGAAGAGGTTCGCCGCCAGTTCCGTGAGATTCCCGGCATTCTCGAAGGGACGGCAAAACCCGATTACACTTCCTGCGTCGGCATCTCCACCACCGCGGCACTTCACGAAATGATCATTCCCGGCGTTATGGCCGTTCTGGTTCCGCTGCTGGTCGGACTTCTGCTTGGGCCGGAAGCGCTCGGCGGTCTTCTCGCAGGCTCTCTCGTCACCGGCGTTCTCCTGGCGATCTTCATGTCCAACTCCGGCGGCGCCTGGGACAATGCCAAGAAATACATTGAAGAAGGCCATCACGGCGGCAAGGGCTCTTCCGCTCATAAGGCCGCGGTCGTGGGTGACACCGTCGGTGACCCGTTTAAGGACACCTCCGGTCCTTCCCTGAACATCCTCATCAAGCTCATGACGGTTGTCTCTCTGGTCTTTGCTCCCCTCTTTGTAAAGATCGGCGGTCTCCTCTAAGCTCCTGATTGCTCTTCTATATGAAACATCCTCTGCCGGGTTTCATTCCCGGCAGAGTTTTTTCGTTGATTGATCTTGTTTTCCATCCTTGAATACGCTATAATGCTTCCATTCATTATAATTATTGGAGTTCTTTCATGAAAAAGCTGATTCAGGTGCTCTTCCTTATTCTTCTCTCCATTTTACTCGCAGGCGTTGTGATTCTGCGGGCACAGCAGCCGCAGACTTCCGTTGCGGATTCCACACAGTCCGCTGTCACCGGATCTGCCGCCGGCACTGCGGAAACGCCGACAGGCACCGGAATCTCCGCCCCCGGTGTATCCGCAACACAGGTGCCTGTCGCGGCCACGCCGGCACCCACACCGACACCGACACCCACTCCGACCCCCACTCCGGAGCCTACGCCGGAGCTCTTCACCATCTCCGTCATCGGAGACCAGACTCTGACCTCCCACCAGATGCTCAGTGATCAGTCGGAATACTCTTATGCCGGGCGCATGAACGGCGATTACACTTATCCGTTCAAGAACACGGTGCAGTATTTTAAAGACGATGAATTCACCATCAGCAATCTGGAATGCACGCTTTCCGATACCCAGATGTATTCCCCACAGCAGTTCTATTTCCGCGCCCCTGTCGCGAATGCACAGATTCTCACGCTGGGCGGCGTCGACTTCGTCACCACAGCCAACAATCATTCACTCGACTTCGGTCAGGCCGGCCTGCTCTCTACCTATGCGGCGCTGGAAGAATACGGACTGGATTACGGCAAGGAAGACGACTACAAAATCGTCACGACGGAGCATGGGCTTCGCATCGGCGTCTACTGCGCTTACAATGACTATATTCCGAACAAGGACAAAGCCGGGGCGGCCATTCAGCAGATGAAGGCCGACGGCGCGGATTACATCATCTGTGCGTTCCACTGGGGCCAGGAGCTCTACTATCAGCCCAATGCCACCCAGATTGACATCGGACGGGCGTGCATCGACTCCGGCGCCGATTTGATTTTCGGCTGCCACACACACTGCCTGCAGCCCATTGAAGAATACAACGGCGGCATCATTCTCTACAGCATGGGCGAGTTCAGCTTCGGCGGAAGCACCTCCCCCACCGACCGCGACACCGCAATCTTCCAGGTTACATTGAAGAGAGATCTGGACGGGACCATCTCGGTAGACGGCTGGAAGGTGATTCCCTGCTGCGTCAGCAGTCTCCCGGTCTATGAGGGCTATACGCTGGATAACTATAACGACTACTGCCCCACCCCCTATGAAGAGGGCTCTGAGGATTACAACCGTGTTATGAGCAAGCTGGACGGCAGCTACCAGGCTTCCAGCCAGGGAGCGGATTACAGCAACTGGTACAGCAGTTACGGCTGATCCCCTGTCCGGGCTTCTGGCTTCTCTCCGTTTGCCTGTCCCAAAAGGGGCGGCAGGCTCCATCAGACAAAACCGCATCATTCGAACTCCTCCGGGAGTCGAGCGATGCGGTTTTTGTTGCTTTTAATAACACCATTCCTTGTATCTTTCAAGAACAATTTCGTTGACACTGTTGGTTTTTCATGGTATGATGCATGCAGTTCACAAATTCAAACGTCATTTTCTGTTGTTATCGGCAACATTGAGGAGTAAAATCAAATGAAAAGAATATCCAAACAGCTCTTATCCGATGCCGTTCGTTCCGGCCGGAACAGGCTCGGTCTCTCGCAGGCAGAGCTTTCCAAAAAAACCGGGATCAACCGCTCGATCCTCAGCAATCTGGAAAACGGCCAGTACATGCCCTCCATTGAGCAGCTTGAAGAGCTCTCTGTGATTCTCGGATTTCAGATCACGGATCTGCTTGCGGATGATTCTCCGTCGGCCGGGATTCCCGTGGACCGCAGATATCGGATTGCCGTCGCCGGTGTCGGCTATGTCGGGCTTTCTCTTGCGGTTCTTCTTTCCCAGCACCACGAAGTCGTCGCAGTTACGACAACCCCGGAAAAGGCAGAGCGCCTGAATCAGTTCATCAGCCCCATTCAGGATGAGTATATTGAGAAATTCTTTGCGGAAGCAAAATCCGGAAAACGCGAGCTTTCCCTGCACGTTACCACCGATGGAGCATCCGCCTATCGGGATGCCGATTTTGTCATCGTGGCAACCCCGACAAACTATGACCCGAAGACCAATTACTTTGACTGTTCTGCCGTTGACTCCGTGGTCCGGCTTGTTTCGGAAGTCACCGCGGAAAAAGCGGTAAAACCCGCGATCGTGATCAAGTCCACGATTCCGGTCGGCTATACCCAGCAGCTTGCCGAGAAGTATCCGGAGGAACATATTCTTTTCAGTCCGGAGTTTCTTCGGGAGTCCAAGGCCCTTTATGACAATCTTTACCCCTCCCGAATCATCGTCGGCTGTGACAGCCGCACAGAGGACGAAGCCTGGATCTTCGCAGGCCTGCTTCAGCAGGGCGCTGTCAAATCACCGATCGAAACGCTGTTCGTCGGTCCGACGGAAGCAGAGGCGACCAAGCTCTTTGCCAATACCTATCTGGCACTCCGTGTTTCCTATTTTAACGAGCTGGACACTTATGCCGAGCTGAAGGGCCTGAACACCGCTTCCATCATCAAGGGGGTCTGCCTCGACCCGCGAATCGGTTCGTTTTACAACAATCCTTCCTTCGGGTACGGCGGATACTGCCTGCCGAAGGACACCAAGCAGCTTCTGGCAAATTACAGGGATGTCCCGGAAAACCTGATTCAGGCCATTGTGGAAAGCAACCGTACCCGGAAGGACTTTATCGCCGACAGAGTCCTAGAAATCGCCGGCTCCTACGGCAACAGCGAGAGCTATTCCAGCGACAAGGAAAACCGGCAGCGGGATGTTACGGTCGGTGTCTACCGGCTCACCATGAAGAGCAACAGCGACAATTTCCGTCAGTCTTCGATCCAGGGCGTTATGAAGCGAATCAAGGCCAAAGGCGCCACGGTCGTGATCTATGAGCCGACCCTGGAAGACGGAAGCACCTTCTTCGGCAGCCGCGTGGTCAATGATCTGGAGAAATTCAAATCCATGTGCAACTGTATCATTGCCAACCGCTATGATTCGGTTCTGGATGATGTCGAAGAAAAAGTCTATACCAGGGACCTTTTCCGCAGAGACTGAGTAAGTAATGAGGATGTGCATCGTATGAAGAAGCAAGCCGTCGATTTACAGGGAAAAGCCATTCTTGTCACCGGATCTCCCGGCTTCATCGGCTCCAATCTGGTTCTCCGGCTGCTGAAAGAGCTCCATAGCGGTACTGTGATCAGTTTCGACAGCATGAACGATTATTATGATCCGGCGCTGAAGGAATATCGCCTCTCCCTGATTGAAAAGCAGGCCGAGTCTTCCCCTGCCCGTCATATCTTCATCCGGGGAAATCTCGCGGACCGGGATGCTGTCCGCCGGGTTTTCGAAACCTGGCATCCGGACATTGTCGTAAACCTGGCCGCGCAGGCCGGTGTCCGTTATTCCATTGATCACCCGGATGCCTACATGGAATCCAACGTCATCGGCTTCTACAACATTCTGGAAGCCTGCCGTCATTTTCCGGTTGAGCATCTGGTGTATGCTTCTTCCAGTTCTGTCTACGGCGGGAACCGGAAGGTTCCCTTCAGTGTGGACGATATGGTCGATCATCCGGTCAGTCTCTATGCTGCAACCAAGAAGAGTGCAGAACTTCTTGCCCACAGCTACGCGAAGCTGTATAACATTCCGTCCACGGGACTGCGCTTCTTTACCGTATACGGTCCCGCCGGACGGCCGGACATGTTCTACTATTCCGCAACACAGAAGCTTCTGGCCGGCGGGACCATCCGGATCTTCAACTATGGGAACTGCATGCGGGACTTCACCTATGTGGACGATATTGTCGAGGGAATTCTCCGGGTCATGCAGGGTGCGCCGGAAAAGAAAACGGGAGAAGACGGGCTTCCGCTTCCCCCTTATGCGCTGTATAACATCGGCGGTGGTACGCCGGTCAATCTGATGGAATTTGTACGCACCCTGCAGGAAGAACTGGTTTCCGCCGGAATTCTTCCTCCGGACTATGACTTTGCCGCGCATCAGGAGCTCGTCGGTATGCAGCCGGGAGATGTTCCCGTCACCTACGCCGACAGCGGCCCGCTGGAAGCCGATTACGGCTTTCGGCCTCAGATTCCGCTCCGTGAAGGTCTCCGCCGCTTTGCAAAATGGTATCGGGATTATTATCAATAATCCCGATACCATTTTTATTATTCCTTGTCCTTTTGTTTTTTCTTTCTCTCAAGGCAGACGATCAGTCCAGCCAATGCCGCTGTCCCCGCCAGGGAGATCATAAGCCCTTCCCGCTTCAGCGGTGTGGCGTACCGGAACGATACGGAATGATCTCCCTCCGGCAGTTCCACGCCGAGATAGTGTTTGTTCACACAAAGGAGCGTCTTTTCCTCTCCGTCCACATACGCCTTCCAGCCTTTGCTGTAAGGCGTTACGACACAGAGGACCTTATTCTCCCGGACCGTGACATCTCCCGAAACGGTATTCACATCCAGCTTTATGTTCTGCAGCGTATCGGTTTGAAGCGATTTGATTTTCTCCTCATATCCGTCCATCGGAACTGCATAGATTTGAATGTCGCTGAAGGTGTAGATTCCACGCAGCGGGAAGGTGATCGTAACCGATGTCACCGGTTCTTCGGGGATGCCAAGATTTGCGATAAAGTTCTGCCTGCCGGATGTATGGTTTGCATCCGGCTGTTTGTATCCGATGGTTTTGAGCGCACCGGCAGACGATTCAATCGTGAAAGTTGCATTCTTGACGGGATCCCAGAAAAGCTTTTTCTCCCGGATGTCTCTCTGGCTCTCCTTTGAGAGACGGTCCCATTCCGTTAAACCGTAAAGCTTCTGCGGATCGACGGTGTCAGGCCCGAAATACAGATCATATTGCTTTGTCGGGACAAAGCGGATTCCTTCCATTCCGATATAGAGCTCTGCGGCTTCTACTTCCCGATCCAGATGCAGTACGATTTGCGCACCGGGAGCGGTCGTGGTAAAGCCAAGGGCTGTCGGTGTAATCTCGTTTCCGATGCACTCGACCATATAAGGGATCGAATCGTCCGGCATTTCATCTCTGAAGACTGGGACACCATCTGTCGGCCGGTCGGTCAGGGCTGCCGTCAATTGGACCTCCTGCCTCTGTACCGGGTCCATTGCGACCCACGTCTCATCGGTGATCACCGTGTCATAGCAGTATCCGAGAGGCAGCGGATAGCGGTTTTGGTAGATGTCATACACATTCCTGACCGCGCTCTCTGTTCCGATATAATCAAAGCCATAGGGCAGGAACCTGTCATCCCCCGCGTTTCTGATATAATAACCAACGGACGCAAGCCCGACGGCGCTTGTCCGGTCATCATATCCGCTGTACTGCTGCAGGAGGTTTTCCCTCATGTTCAGGTCGTTTCTGTATTCATTCACGCTGGGAATGGAGATCGAAAAATAATACCCGGTATTCGAGATTTTCTCTATCATATTGACATTCTGGGTGAGCGTCCCGGAATACCTCGGATACTCCTCCTCTGCGAATCGCTTGACAACAATTGCCTCATGATCCGTCCATCCGCTCTCAACAAGACAGTTCGGGATACATTCCGCAGCATAGTCGCTGCCATGCGAAGAAAACTTCCAAAACGCGCCCAGGACGAGACCTGCTCCCACCATGAGCCCCATCATCGCCTGACGGTTTCGAATCCGCATTCTTCCTTCCGCAGGGCGTACAATCAGGAGGCCAAGAAAGAGCAGCGGAAGAACGGAGTAGGCATTCGGGCTTCTTGACTCTTTACATACGAATATGAGTACGGCGTACAGGATCCCCAGGGACAGGAGAACTCTCCACTCTTTTTTGGTAAGCCGGAAAAGAAAATCCCATTCCTTCACCATGATATAGATCAGCAGCAGAACAAATGCCCAGCACCACCGGTTGGTCATATAGGACATCCCATTCAGGACTCTGCCGCCGATGGGAAACAGCGTAATCAGGCAGCAGAGGATCAGCAGGGTCTTCAGGAGCGCCTCTTTCTGCTTTCTCACAAACAGCAGGAATGTGCCAAGCACCGTCGGCACACTCATCCCAAGGCAGAGCCAGTATGGGTCCCTGTATTCGATGACAGCAGCAGGGAGCTGGCTGTAATAGGACAGCGGGTAGAAAAGATGAAACGGCTGTGTGACCCCAAGCCTTGAATCATTCAGGAACATGGACATGACCGGCAGCAGGATCACGGCGGATATGCATACCCCCAGAAGAGCCATTCCTCCCATACAGAGCAGCTTGGAAAGCATCTTTCTGAAGTCTTTTCCATAGAGCAGAATCAAACGAACCGCCGCATAACCGACGGCCAGAAGGACGATCATGTAGAAGAAATAAAAATTGCTTGCCGCAGAAACAGCCGCCATCGCGATGAAAAGATACGGCCGTTCGTTTTTGATGATCTTTTCGATTCCCAGAACCAAGAGCGGGAACCAGATCATTGGATTCAGAAAATACGGATGCCTCGCCGCATTCAGGATTCCCCAGTAGCAGAGACTATAGGCGAGAGCCCCGGCCAGGATGGCTTTCCTGTTTGTTCTGCCTGTGCCGAAACACAAGGCCGAAAAAGCGATCCCTGCGACATAGAGCCTCAGAATACTGGCAAACGAGTAGTAATAATGCATGTACTTCGACGGGACAAGCACCGACAGAAGTGCAAACGGATCCCCGATCACATAGTAATGCAGTGCGTTGAGGATATCGCCTCCCTCTCCGATATAAAAGTCCCACTCCGGGATCACAAGCCTGTGATCATATATCAGATGTCGGAGAATCTCCCGCAGGTACTTTGAATAGTAGACCAGTGCTTTAAAGTGCTGGCTCCAGCCATCCATCTGCCAGATCAGAGAACGGTTGGAGAGAATAAACCAGGAGAAACAGCAGCAGGCCAGGCAGCAGAACGCGATGGAATAGATCAGATAATACCAGCGCTTCTTCGCTTCTTCAGAAAGCGCGGACCGAATGCCTTTTAATATCATGATGCTGTCCCACCTTTTCATATATGCTCCGGTTTGTCGTCTCAGACAAGCCGGAGCATTCCGTATGCCATAGTCTATCCGCCGGTTAAGGTTTCCCCTTCCCGTCTTTTTTCCTGTTAAGAAAGTTCCGAAACAGAGACACCCTCCACTGTCAGAGCCGCGTTCTCCTCGCTGCCGAAGAGTCCCGAGCAGAGATAGAGCTCGTACTCCTCTCCCTCTTCATTGGGCTGAACGGTAAAGGTCCACTGCCACGCTTCCTTCACTCCATAGTAGTCTGTGTCAAAGATCCATTGCTGCGCCGGGCTTTCGATCGCCTTGTTATACAGCACCAGGCTGATCGCTTCCGGCATCAGTTGATCCGGGTGTACCCCGTCAAAGGTAACCCGATAAGTCTTGCCTGTCTCCAGCTTTACAGGAACAGGCTCCAGGCTTTCTGCCAGGTTTTTCCCGTCTGCACGGAGGTCAAGGTTCTCAAGGATTGTTTTCACGCTTCTGTTTTGCAGTTCTTCGCGCTTCTCTTCCGAAATTCCCACCCGATTGTAATAGCGGTTGGATACGGCGGACGGACTCATCATCATGACGACAAGATCGGGTCGTGTCCATTCACAGTATTCCGCAATCCCCGCATCGGTAAAGTATCGCGGATCAATCACATCCACGGCTGAAAACTCGGTCGATAAAAAGGCCTGAACCGCCAGGCCGAAGCTGTCCTTCAGAAACAGAACTTTTTTCTGGTTCGGTGCATTGACATTGCGATGCTGTACACAGGGATAATCGCCGCCGATGTAGATCACATAGGGGGTCACCGCAAAGAGGTCCTGTTTTTTCCGGTATTCCTCCCGGATGTTGACCTCAGAGAAACTCCCTTTGTAAAACTGACCGTAATCCGGGATACTCAGAGACATGTCCGTTGCAAAATCCGGCTCATACCAGATCAGATCATCCAGTCCGTCGTATAGTTTTCCGACACGCTTGCCGTGTGTCCCCAGGAAAGCATCCTCCAGCGTAAGCCTGTTCCAGCATTTCTCATCTGCATAAGAGGTATCAAGCGTCGGATCATACCGATTCTTCAGCTCATCCATCAGGACCTCAAATCCCAGAAGCGCTCCATCCCCGTTCCAGTGATGGTCGGTTCGGTAGAAATACTTCCCGCTCTGTTCTCCGTTTTGCGACACATAGGTCCTCAGATCCAGGGTATCCACGCCCTTCTCCAAGAGCAGTGTAAGAAGATGATCCCCGGTATCATTCTGGTAATTGTGAAAAGGCTCGGGCAGGAGATCCCCCTCCAGGTCCTCCTTCACCGGTGCCAGGACAAAGAACAGCGGAATATCCATTGTCTGCAGATACTCATCCAGCTGCTGAACGGAATCCGAGAGATTTGTCTCCAGCATTTCATCCGGCGGCTCCGAAAAGGTCTTGCTCCCATAATTCATCATGCCGTTGTTCATGAGCATGGTCTGATTGTATGTCCGGCGTCCGGTCAGCCGTGCAAACAGTCCGTTGTAGTTGATAAAGTCGCTTCTCCGCCAAAGCTTCGACGAAACATAGTTTTCGGCGATTTCCTTTGTCATCTCTTTGAAGGACTCTTCCCCCATAAGAAACGACAGGGCCGGCCGTGCCGCCAGTTTGACATTCACCGCTGCCATGAACAGGACAAATGCGCAGAAGCAAATCGCGATCACTGATCTAATTCGGTTTTTCGGTGTGCTTTCTCCCATCATTTTCTCAAACAGTTCCTCTGTCTCTCAGAAATTGAAATAAATAAACGGATTGTTCGCCTGCATAACCAGGCAGCTGAAGGAAATCAGGAAAAGGACAAACTGAATCACGCAGCCCGCTTCGCTCTCCCATTCTCCCTCCTGCATTCTTCCAAGCTTGAGTTTTTCCGCAATCACTCTGAAAATCGGCGTGCAGCAGAGGATTCCGATAATGATAAACACCGCGTATTCTCTCAGCCAGTACAGGAACCAGGCATCCGCGAATGCATGCCCTGAAAACCCGAACATGGTTTTCAGATAAGTTCCCGCTTCCGGCAGACTGACCGATCGGAAAATCACCCACTCGATAAAATGAAACACCCGGATCAGGACAGCATAAAGGACAAGAATCACCCGCGGTCCTTCGGCAAGCCGTTTCGGGATCCGCCACATTCTTTCTGCAATTGTCACCGCTCCGTAGAGGATTCCCCATACGATAAAGGTCCAGTTCGCCCCGTGCCAGAGGCCGGTGAGGAACCAAACGATAAACAGGTTCAGAACTACCCGGCCGGGTTTGACTCTCGACCCACCCAGCGGGAAGTATACATAGTCCCGGAACCATGTGGTAAGCGAGATATGCCATCTGCGCCAGAATTCCGTCAGATTGTTTGAAATATAGGGATAATTGAAGTTTTCCAGGAAGTGGAATCCCAGCATGCGCCCCAGGCCGATGGCCATATCCGAATAGCCGTCGAAATCGAAATACAGCTGCAGGCCGTAGCAGAGTGCCCCCATCCATGCCATGCAGACGGTGTTGTCTCCAGAAGCAAAGGCCATATCCGCGACTTCCGACAGGACATTGGCAAGGAGGATCTTTTTATTGAACCCGAGAAGGAAGCGCATGATTCCTTTTTTGAAGTCGTCCGCCGTGATGTGCCGGTCATTGATCTGGTCCATCACCGTGGTATAGCGGACAATCGGTCCGGCAATCAGCTGCGGAAACAGGGCGATATAGAGTCCCAGATAAGCCGGGTTTTTCTGCGCATCGATCCCCCGGTATACATCAACGACATAGCTGAGTGCCTGAAATGTAAAGAACGAAATGCCGATGGGAAGCACAATCGAAGTTTCCGGAAACCAGGATCTGATTGCCGGAAGCCAGGAGTGGACGGTTGCCGTGATGAAATTCAGGTATTTGAATATCATCAGTATTCCGAGATTCAATGCTACATCCAGAATCAGAATCGCCTTGGCCTTCGATTTGTTGTCTCTGCACCGCTCAATCCATCTTGCAAGCAGATAGTTGAAACAGATCGAGGCCATCATCACGAAAACAAATCTCGGTTCGCCCCAGGCATAGAAGAACAGACTGGCAATCAGAAGCCAGTAGTTGCGAAACTTTTTGGGCAGCAGGAAATTGATTCCGTAAGTAAGCGGAAGAAACAAAAGAAGAAACTCAATACTGGAAAAGAGCATAAGCCGGGGTTTTCCTCCTTCGGAATTTGGATCGGCATTCAGCCGGTATTCTTTTTAGCTGCCGGCTGTGCAGCTTCTGCTCCGGAGGATTGTGTCAGGCAATGATCTCCGACTCAGAAAAGGAATACACATAATATGTCACCTGCGGTGACTCAAAACAGGCTTCCTGGGTAAATACAGTCTCAAACCTGCTTTGATACGGTTCCCCCATATAGTTCTGCAAATAGCGGTATCCGGACATCTCGTCATAGGGAGAGTCGGAGAGAATCAGTACGGAATGATCGGGGTCAATGTCCCGATAGCGTTCCGTCGCAACGGGCGATCCGTAAGGTACCAGAAGTCGGCTCTGCTCATCTCCGTCTGCAGCCGTGTTCGGGAAAACCGAGCAGAATTCAAGCCGATCTCCGGAGCAGGCCGCAATGGTCGGTGTCTGATAATCTCCGTATACCGTCCCGATCTCCTCTTCTTCGAGCCAGGACACAATCTCCCTATAAAACTGCTTCTGTGCCTGGTACTTGGCTGCATCCGGATAGACATTAAAGAAATAGTTCATTGCACCGCAAAACAGCACCGCCGCACAGAGAAGCGGCTTCCTTTTGGCGGAACAATGCTCAAGCAAAAAGGAAATGCTGAGCGGAATGAGCAGATACCATACAAAGTAGTAGATCGCGCGGACCCGCACCACCAGGATCCCGGCCGTGAAGACGCCGAACAGGCTGAGCCAGCAGAACAAAAGCATCCGGGATCCCATTCGATCTCTTTTCTTCATGCAGATTACCAGCGCCGCCAAAGCCACGATCAGCAGGAAGCAGCCAAGAACCGCAAGCAATTTCCATTTCCAGCCATAATGAAGGTAGCGCAGGCCGACGAGATCAAGGAAGGCTCTCCCGCTCTCCGCGAAGCGGGTCCCAAATGCATCAGCTCCCGCAGCTTCCGCACTGCTGACATTCGACAGATACTGACTTCCCGCATGCTGTCGGATGTACCCATTTCCGCACAGCCCGATCAGATTTGCCCCGAGAGACGCTGCTGCAAACAGGAAGCCTTTCTTCTCTCCCGAGTCGGTTTTTGCTTTCAGCCATAGGACCAGTGTTATCAGCAGAAACGGGATACAGAGGGCCAGCATCTCCCGCTGACTCTGTATTCCCAGCGCCAGACTTGCCGCCAGGGCCAGTCCGATAAGAACCGGAGAGACCATCCTCGCTTTTCCGAATCTCACCCAGATACTAAGATGCAGCAGGATCACCAGAAGGTAGCAGGCATAATAGCTTGCCATTGTATACAAGATTTGAAATCCATAGGTGGAGGAGCTGATACTGTCGCCCAGGATCGTTGCACCGGTCATACAAAACACCCCGGTCCAGAGCGCGGACTTTGACAGGATCGGGCGAAAGCTCCAGTAATAGGTCAGCAGGATCAGCAAAAACATCAGGGAAGAAGCGCAGGCCATGGAAAAAACACTGTTGCGGAAAATGCCACAGAACAGTGCGGCTATCGCAGGTGTCGCGATGACATAATACTGATTTCCGAAGACCCACTCCTTCGGGAAGAGGGTATGCTGTTCCGCCATCCGTTTTGCAACGCTGGCATCGGCAAACATGTCAAAGTTATACCATTGCGCCCCATGGAAATTGACCCAAAGCACGGTGATCCCCCAGATCAGCGTTCCAATCACAAACGGCAGGTATTTCCTGCTCAGGCGTTCTATCTGCATCCCGCGCTATACTCCTTCGTTGAGATGATGTGTCTGCTCTGTACTTCCGTAAAATGCATATCCCGCAACGAGAAGAAGCA
>CADAPN010000032.1:491-15087 GCA_902789835.1 Oscillospiraceae bacterium | reverse complement strand
TACGAGTCTCTGCACTTATGCGGTTGAACCGCCGTGTACCGAACGGTACGCACGGTGGTGTGAGAGGTCGGGGCTTACTCAGCCCCTCCTACTCGATTTGTGCGCCCGGCTTCCAGCAGAACGGGTGCGGCCGCGAGAAGCGGAGCGGGGAAAGATTAAAAGTAATTTTACTCACAGCGCTGGATTTTATTGATCTGTTTTGGTACAATCATAGTTGATTGGTATGTTGGCGGCAGGCGGAACGCCTTGTTTTGTCTGAGCTGTCGATAGAAAGAAGCAAAACCAAACAAGGAGTGTTTAAGATGATGAAAAAGATTCTCAGCATTCTGCTTGCTGCGGCATTGCTTGCTTCGCTGAGTGTGCCGGCTCTTGCCGTAACCGACGGCGATGCGGACAATGCGAGAACGGCAGAGACTACGGATGCGGATGCGGTTGCGAAAACCGCAGAAGCCGCGGAGACCATGACAGAGGAAGCGCCCAGGAAATATGTCGTAAAGGGCGTGACCTATCCCTATGTGCAGCAGTTTTCGGACGATGAAGACCCCACGGAGAGCGAGATGACCCTCTATTTCGTCGATGACGGCGACATTCCTTATGTGGCTCTGGACGAGTATATGGCCCTCCTGGGTGAGCTGCTGACGGAAATGGGGAAGGGTGATGTGAAATACACCGTGGAAGAACTGACCGATACCATGTACATCGTGACCCGCCCCGACAACTACAGCACCATGTATGTTGACACGGAAGACGACACCCTGTATTTCATGAATCTCAATGGTTTTACCCAGGGCGTCGGCCGGAAGGCTGCTGTCACCATCAAGTCCTTGCCGGAACCGGAGATCGAGGATCTCGATGAACTGGCATCCATGATCAGCTTGTTTCAGTACCTCTTCGCAGGCTTCGAGGACGACTCGGGAGACGGAGAATCACCCTTTGATCCGGATGAGGAAGACCAGGGGGCGGAAGATGCGAGCCTTGAGGAAGGGGACGACGGGGATTACACACTTGAAACACCCGAGGATCCCAGCTTCTTCACCGCCGGCGGCTACAGCCTGTATAACCGACAGGGGGACACCGTGGAGTTCAAGATGGACGACTATTCCATCGATCTGATCACTGCCGACGGCAGGTGCTATCTGCCGTTCCAGACGCTGAACGACCTGTTCCTCAGTCTGGAATACATCCAGCATGTCTTCACCGGGGAGAAGGTTCTTGGTTTCGCCTATGGCTCACAGCTCGCCGATGCCCGGTTCGAGGTGCCCACCGGCACCTTCAGCGAAGAATTCGCGCTGTTTAATTACAACGAACTGCGTTTCCTGCTGGACAGCTATTACGGCCTGAAGCCTGAGCACAACATCAAGGACTTCGGCACGCTGCTTGCCCTGGACACCGATCTGGTCTACGACCTGGCAGGTACCGATCCGCGGAAGTTCGATCTGGCGCTCCAGAGGCTGACTTTCACCTATCTGGATGATGGGCACAGCGGATACATGGGCAGTTCCGTGCTGGCCGGACCGAATGAGCTGGACCAGTATATAGCCTACCTGACGCTCGGACCATCCAGTATGATCTCGCTTCAGGCGGGCGAGAAGTTTGCAAACGCCCGCGCGTCTGTTTACGGCGATGAGGTGCCCGCTTATGAAGAGGTAGGCGACACCGCGTTCATTACCTTTGACTCCTTTGACCAGAAGCGCGAGGACCAGGAATACTACACGGCAGAGATCGATCCGGACAATCTCCTGGACACGATCGAACTGATCATCTACGCAAACAGCCGGATCAAGCGTGAGGGGAGCCCGATCAAGAACATCGTGCTTGACCTTTCCAATAACAACGGCGGTCAGGCCTCAGCAGCGGTCTGCGTGATGAGCTGGTTCCTGGGCGATGCGCCCGTGGCGCTCCGCGACACGCTGACCGGGGCCCAGACCAACATGATCTATAACTGCGATGTGGATCTGGACGGCTACTACGACGTCGACGCCGATTCCGTCAGCAACGGCTACAACCTCTACTGCATGACCTCCATCAACTCTTTTTCCTGCGGCAACCTGGTTCCGGCCGCCTGCAAGAACTCCGGCAAGGTTACCATGATCGGGCAGGTCTCCGGCGGCGGCAGCTGTGTGGTCCTCCCGTGCACCACCGCGTCTGGCGCGCTGTTTGCAATCTCGAGTCCCCATCAGCTGGCTACCATCAAGAACGGCAGCTTCTACAACATCGATACGGGTGTCGAACCAGACATTGTCCTGACCAAGGCGGAATCCTTCTACGACCGCCCGGCGCTTGCAGAATATCTGCGTCAGGCCAAGTAACAGCAGAAGCATCAAAAAAGAAAACAGCCTTGACAGCATGGATTGCTGTCAGGGCTGTTTCAATATGGACCGGAACTTCAGGCGATTCGCCTGCCGGGCAGGGAGTGCGATGATAGGCTCAGCGGCTGGTCTTGACCTCGACCATGGCGTCGATTTCAGCCGCGATGGCTTCGCCGTTGAAGGTGTTAAGCATATAGATCCGGCTCTTGATGTCGTCGGAGAGCAGGCAGAGTTCACTCTTTGCGAGCTCTTCCGGCAGGTATTCGACGGCCGCCGTGTTGAAGCAGACATAGGGGAATTCCGTGGTCAGCTTGGCGGAGACATCTCCGCGCAGCAGGTAGTTGATGAAAAGCTCGGCCTCGGTCTTGTGCTTGGTTCCCTTCAAGATAACCAGGTTGTCGATGGAGAGGGAGACCTTCTCTTCGCCCAGGGCCAGCTGAAGATTCGGGTTTGCCTGCATGGCCTGCATGATGTTGCCGCTGTACATATAGGCGACCGTCGCTTCGTTCTTGATCATGCTGTCGCGCACATCTGCGGGCAGGGAATAGGCCTTGACATTCTTGTTGATGGAGAGCAGATACTGCTTTGCCTGTTCGATGTCTGCCAGGTCATTGGAGGTGGGATCCAGATCCATGGCGCTCAGGCCGCAGCAGATGTTGCCCTGGGCGTCATCGGACATGAGAATGTTGCCCTCAAAGCGCGGGTCTTTCAGATCCTCATAGTTGTCCGCCTTTACACCGAGCTCCTCCAGCTTCTGGGGGTTCCCGAGCCAGAGGGAAGCGGTTCCCATGTAGGGCACGGTGTACTTGCCTTCGGGATCGACCTGAGAGGTGCGGAACTGGGGATCAATGTTATCAATGTTTGTGATGACGCTGAAGTCGAGCTCTTCCAGAAGGTCGTTGGCCAGCATGGCGTCGATGTAGAAGTTGGACGGGACCGCGATGTCATACTGTCCCTTGCTGCCGGCCAGAAGCTTGGCCAGCATCTCGTCATTGGACTCGTAGGTGGTCTCGATGACCTTGATGCCGTATTCCTTTTCAAAGCCGTCCAGGACTTCCTGCGTCATATACTCCGACCAGTTGTAGAGATAGATCTCCTTGGCATACTGAGGGGCTGCGCTTTCCGCGGGGGCTGCACTTTCCTGCGTGGTTTTCGCGGGGGCGGCTGTCGGCTGTGCGACGGGCTTTTCTGCACCGCAGGCCGAGAGAAGCATGACACAGAGTGCCGCGAGAACGAGCGCCAGAATGGTTTTCTTCATATTTTTTCTCCTTTGCTTTATTGTTGCTGAGTGCTGAGGTATATCAATCGATGCTTACGCTCGGTGATAACGAAGAATTCCGTCCGTCCAGGTTTCCAGCACTTCAATGCGATGGAGGTCTTCTTTCGGAACGGTAAAAGGATCCGCGGAGAGCACGCAGAAGTCGGCGTCTTTTCCCGGCTCCAGAGAGCCTTTTTGCGGCTCCAGACGGAGCTGATACGCGCCGTTGCGTGTGAGAATATCCAGCGCCTCCCGCACGGAGAGACACTCCTGCGGCCCAAGCACTTCGTCCTCGGGATGCTTCGGATCCCGGCGGTTGACCATGAGATGCAGGGCGTCCATGGTACGGGGCGGATTCGTGACGGGATAGTCGCTGGCCTGACTCACCGGAATGCGGCTCTCCACAAGGCTCTTCATGGGATATTGCGCTTTTGCCCGTCGAGCACCGAGATACGGCAGCTCCAGGGCTTCGTAGTAGACCGGACTGGAGTAGTGCCAGTAGGGGTTAGTCACGGCGACAAGCCCGAGTTTCTTCATCCTGGAAATCTGATCCGGCCAGGCAAGCTGCAGATGCGTCACCGCATTGCGGAAACCGGCCTCGCCGCGGATGTTCCGGGCTCTGTTCTGGCCCTCTTCCAGGGCATCCAGCGCCATGTCCAGGGCGGCATCGCCGATCACGTGGATGTGTACATCGAACCCGTCTTCCAGTGCGGTGGAAACCTCCGCACGAAAGGCTTCCGGCGAAAATGTCAGTTCCCCTCGGTTCCCGGGGGTGTCGGCATAATCCTCGCGGAGAAAGGCGGTGTGGCATTCGACAACCCCGTCTGCAAAGAACTTGGCCGTATTCAGGCGCACCTTCCGGCAGCCTGAGAGGCGTTCGTGGGCCTTGCGGAGCTTTTCCCGGGAGACGGTGAGGTTTTCATCCGCCTCCAGGCTCCAGCCGAGGGAAAAATTCATGGAGAGCTCGTTGCGCTGATCCAGCAGGCGGTACGCCTCTGCCCGCAGGTCATAGTCCCGCAGGCAGTCATACATGGGTTCAAACGCAGTCGTCACACCGTTGGAGAGCGCAAGCTGCTGATAGAACAGCACTGCCTTTGCATAGTCCTCCGGACTCATGGGCGGCAGAACCTGCCTGGTGAACAGCTGTGCCGTCTCCTTGAGCCAGCCCGTGGCATGGCCCAGGGCATCCCGGACGATTTCACCGTTCAATGGATCCGGGGTCCGGTCCGTGATGCCGGTTCTCTCGAGGGCGGCGGTATTGAGCCAGCGGGAGTGATGGTCGGAGGCGATCATCACCACGGGAATATCCGATACGGCCGTATCCATCAGGGCCGCTGTCGGGCCCGGCTGGTCAAAGACGCCGTTGTCATAGCCGCTGCCGACGATATAATCGGCGTCCGGGTGGGTGACCCGAAAGGAACGGATCTTTTCCAGATACTCCTCCGGGGAATCCGCCTCGCCGAGTGCGAGACCGAAAACCATCTCCGAGGCGCAGGTCACATGGGCGTGACCTTCCGTGATGCCGGGTATGATCAGGCCGGGTTTCTCTTCGATTTCGGTCTCATTGTCTGCCCAGGGGAGCAGATCTTCCCAGCTGCCCACGGCGAGAATCTTACCGTCCCGGATCGCCATGGCTTCGGCAAAGGAGCCTGTCCCGTCTGCCGGATAGATCCGGCCGCGAATGATCTTGTCCGCTTTCATTCCGGATGCCTCCTGCGATGCCCGGCGCGGACTGCCATTCCGGCCAGCCAGATAAGCACGACCGCAAAAATCAGAAGGGAGGAAACCACGTATACCTGGGTGGAGATTTTCCCTCGGACCATGCCGTAGATCTTGATCGGGAAGGTCAGCTGATCGGCTCCCGAGACAAAATAACTGATGATAACGTCGTCAATGGACAGCGTGATGGACATGAAGGCCCCGGCCAGAATCCCGGGGGCCAGAATCGGCAGCGTGACGCGCCTCAGCGTGCGCCACTCATTGGCGCCGAGGTCCATGGCGGCCTCTTCCAGGGAGCGGTCGAAGTCGGCGATCCGCGCCCGCAGCGTGATGATCACGAAGGGGAGACAGAACGTCACGTGAGCGAACACCAGCGTCCCGAAGCCCATCTTCATGCCCATACGGCTGAAGGCTGCGAGAGAGGCAAGCCCGATCACGAGTTCCGGGATTACCAGGGGGATATACAGCATGGCGTTCAGATACTTTTTCAGACGGAACTCGTAGCGGTAGGTGCCGATGGTGGCAAGGGTGCCGAGCACGACGGAGATGATCGTGGCTACCAGGGCAAGCTTCAGCGAGAGAAACAGGTTTGCCCACAGGGTGCTTCCATGGAGCACCTCACTGTACCAGCGCAGGGTAAAGCCCTGAAAGGTCATGTTGCTGCTGTTCTGGTTGAAGGAGTACATCACCACAACCAGAATCGGCATGTACAGAAACAGATAGACCAGCAGCATGAAGACGATGGGCCAGACGCCCTGCCGGTGTATTTTGGATCGTTCAGACATTGTTTTACCTCATTACGCCAGGTCGTCCAGACTGCCGATGCGTGTATACAGCCTCAGCATCACCAGCGTGAACACAATCAGCAGCACGGAGAAGGCGGCTCCGAGCGGCCAGTTTCGAGCGACCAGAAACTGGTTTTGAATCAGGTTCCCGAGATAAACCGAATTGCCGCCGCCCATGACGTCCGCGACGAAAAAGGCACCGAGACTCGGAATAAAGACCTGGATGGTGCCGGCGAAGATTCCGGGAAGCGTCGCCGGGAGAATCACCCGGATGAAGGTGCGGAAACGGTTTGCGCCAAGGTCCATGGCCGCCTCGATCAGACTGCCGTCCAGCTTGGAGATGCTGGTATGCAGCGGGAGAATCATAAACGGAACCATACAGTATACCATGCCGAAAAGAACGGCCCCGTCCGTGTACATCATGGTGATGGGCTGCTTGATGATTCCGGCTTTCATGAGCAGGGTGTTGACGATGCCGCTGTCTCTGAGAATGTTGCTCCAGCCGTTCAGGCGCAGCAGCGCACTGACCCAGAAGGGGAGAATGACCAGCAGCATCAGGATCCCGCTGAGCCGTTTCGGAACCCGGCTCAGAAACCAGGAGAAGGGATAGGCGATCAGCAGACAGATGACACAGGTTTCAAAGGCCATCAGCAGCGATTTCCACGTGACCTTCAGGTACAGCGTGGAGAAGATGCTCTTGTAGCTTGCAAAGGAGAGCTGGTACTGTATGCCGCCGTAAAGCCCCCGGGTGCAGAAGCTCATCACGACGACATAGACCAGCGGCACGGCGAGAAACAGAAGCAGCCAGAAGGCCGACGGGCCTACCATCACCAGGATGCGCAGAAAGTTCGGATTGAGAGATCTCTTCTTCATGCGTCGATCCTCCGCTTCACTTCCCGAGCACCGCGAATTCGATGGCGTCATATACGTAGTCTTCTCTGGTATGCATGACGACCGCGTCCTTCGGATCCCAGAAGAGGTTCACCAGCATGCCCGGCGCGATCAGCTCACCGTGCGGATTTCGGTTCACCTGTACGGTTTTCCCGTTCGGCAGTTCTACGACGGTTTTGACGATGTTGCCGACATAGACGTGATCCCGGACAAAGCCCTTGAGCGTGAACCCCTCACGGACTGACGTCGAGATTTCAATGTTTTCCGGACGGAGGCAGAGATAGACGATTTCCTCATACTTGAAGCCCTCGCCCTCGGCCAGAACGTGCCCGTTCTCCATCATCAGGGTCAGGGTGCCCGCGGTTCCGGTCTCGCTGACAACGCTGGCTTCAAAGATGTTTGACTCGCCGATGAAGTTCGCAACAAACTTGTTCTGCGGATGCTCATAGATCTCCCGCGGTGTGCCGATCTGCTCAAACTTGCCGTTGTTCATGACGATGATCCGATCGCTCATGGTCAGGGCTTCTTCCTGATCATGGGTCACGTAGACGAAGGTGATGCCGAGGTTTTTCTGAAGCGCCTTGAGCTCCAGCTGCATCTGCTTGCGCAGCTTCAGATCCAGCGCCCCCAGCGGCTCATCCAAAAGGAGCAGTTTCGGGTCGTTGGCGAGGGCTCTGGCGATGGCAACACGCTGCTTCTGCCCGCCGGAGAGCTGGTTAGGCTTCCGCTTTCCCATCTTTCCGAGCTGAACCAGCTGCAGCATGGCGTCCACCTTTTCTCGGATCTCCGCCTTGCCGAGCCGTTTTTCGACCAGACCGAAGGCCACGTTGTCGAAGACGTTCATGTTCGGGAAAAGGGCGTAGTTCTGAAAGACCGTGTTGACGTTCCGCTTATACGGCGGCAGATTCGTCACGTCCCGTCCTTCCAGCTTCACGGTGCCTTCCGTCGGAGTCTCGAGCCCCGCGATGATGCGCAGCGTCGTTGTCTTTCCGCAGCCGGAGGGCCCCAGAAAGGTCAGAAACTCGCCTTCATAGATGGACAGGTTGGTTGGCTTGAGGATCTGTACGCCGTCAAAATCCTTTGTGATGTTTTCAAGCTGTGCGATGACCTTGCCATTGCTCATGACATGTGGCCTCCTTATGGATTATAGGACGTTTTTCCCGTGCTCTCCGGTGCGGATGCGTACCACATCCTCCACGTTGGAAATAAAGATCTTGCCGTCGCCCACGGTGCCGGTGGAGAGCTTGGCAATGATCTCTGCAAGGATCTCATCCAGATCTTCGTCCCAGACCACCGTCATGACATAGAGCCGGGGGAGAAGGTTGATTTCGATCCCCAGCTTCTCAAACTCTTCGCTGTTGCCCTTCTGATGGCCGCAGCCCATCGCGGACATGACGGTCAGACCGCTGTATTCATACTTGGTCAGGATCCCTTTGAGAAGCTCAAGCTTTTCAGTACGAATGATCAGTTCGATTTTTTTCATGATGATTGATTCCTCCTTGAAAATAAAGAAAATGCAGATAGGTGTAAACACACTACCTGCATTGTTCCATCGTATAGATCTTATGACGAACAGGTCAAGACCATTGCCAATCAGATTATTGATCGTTTCACAAGTTAGGCGTGTCTGTTTGCACTGGACACTGGTTTATAGTAACCAACTTATAAAATTTGAGCTCTTAACTCAATCAATAATGCAGCAGCTGCTGCGAATCGGCATTGGACCCGGCTGTCCGTATGGCCTCAAACCCCGAAAGGTGGTCCGATATTGTTCTGTCTTCAGAATTCGATCGATTTTATACTTTCTGCAAAGAAATGTCAAGCGTTTTTTGCGCAGATTATTTACTTGGAACGGGGAAGATGCTTCCGTGACGGAATCGCCTCGATGAGGTGCCGGGTATAGGAGTGCTGCGGATTGGTATAGACCTGCTCGGTGTCGCCGGTTTCCACCAGCACCCCCCGCTGCATGACCGCGACCCGGCCGCAGAGTTTCCGTACCACTTTGAGGTTGTGGGAGATAAAGAGCATAGAGATGCCAAGCTCCCTGTTGAGCCGTTTGAGCAGTTCCAGAATCTGCGCCTGAATGGTGACATCCAGCGCGGTCGTCGGCTCGTCGAGCAACAGCAGACTCGGCTCAATGACGATGGCCGCCGCAATCATGGCCCTCTGCAGCATGCCGCCGGAGAGCTCGTGAGGATAGGAGCGGTAAACCTTTTCCACGTCGTTGAGCTCTACGGCCTCCATGGCCTGAAGAGCTTTCGCTTTGCGCTCTGCGGCGCTGAGCGTCGT
This sequence comes from Oscillospiraceae bacterium, assembly GCA_902789835.1. The sequence continues at coordinate 5,836 of CADAPN010000032.1, read as the reverse complement.
GTGAATGCGCAGCACCTCTCCGACCTGCTCACCGATTTTCATCAGCGGATCCATGAAACTCATGGGCTCCTGAAACACCACGCCGATCTCCCGGCCGTGCAGTTTGCGAAGCAGGCTGCGGTCCGCGTGCAGCAGGTCCTGTCCGTTCAGCAGAATGTCCCCGGAATAGCTGCACTGCTTTCTGGGCAGCAGACCCGCGATGCTCATGGCGGTGACGGTCTTGCCGCTTCCGGATTCCCCGACCAGCCCGAGTATTTCGCCGTCCGCGATGCTGAAGCTGATGCCGCCGACGGCATCCCGGTCCCGGTTATGGAAGCGCACATGAAGATCTTTTACTTCCAGCATGGTCAGGCCACCTCCCGGTCCTGGGCCTGCAGGCCTTCTCCGATAAGTCCGACACCGAAGACCAGCAGCACAATGGTGAGGCCGGTGCTGAGGGCATACCAGGGGCCGGTTTTCAGCATGCTCTGGGCCTCCGAGAGCATATACCCGAGGGATGCGTCAGGCGGCGTGACGCCGATGCCGAGAAAGCTCATGCTTGCCTCGGCAAGAACGGCGTTGTTAAATCCGATGGTAAAGGCCGGCAGCAGCGTGCGCAGGGTGTTGGGCAGCAGGTGCACAAAGAGAATACGTGCGTTCCCGGCTCCCATGAGGCGTGCTCCGGTGACAAAGTTCCGTCCTCTCAGGGATGCAAATTCGGCCCGCATGACCCGGGCAAAGCTGGGGATGAACACCAGACCCAGCGCCAGGATCACGCTGTATTTTTTCCCGGGCCCTACGAGGCTTACGATCAGCAGGGCCAGCAGGAAACTGGGAAACGCCGTCAGCGCGTCATTGAGCCGCATCAGGGCCTCATCCACCCATCCGCCGAAGTATCCCGTGACAGCCCCGACGAGGGTTCCGACCACGGCCCCGATGGACACGGTGGAAAGAGCGATGGCAAGGGTGGTCCCGGAGCCCTTCAGGACGCGGCTGAAGATGTCGCGGCCGAAGTTGTCCGTGCCGAAAAGATGCGCCACACTGGGCGGCCGAAACCGACCGTACTTCATGGCGGTGGGCACATAGGGGGTCCAGAAGATCCCGACTGCAATGACGGCCAGCATAAGGCCTGTGATCACAAGTCCGGCAATGAGATACGGATTTAGCCTTCTCTTTTTCATGCCGCACCTCCGATCCGATTCCGCCCGGTGTTCAGACGAAGCCGTGGGTCGATGCCCTGGCTGATAAGGTCGGCGGCAGTGCCTGCCAGCACGACCCAGAATGCCAGAATTACCACAATCGCCGATACCACGGGATAATCCCGGTGTGAGATGCTGACCACGAGGAAGCGACCCAGCCCGGGAATGCCAAGCACCTGTTCCACCACGATCCCGGCGCCCACAAGCTCGGCCAGCGTCTGCCCCAGGAAGGTCACCACCGTGACCATGGAGTTTTTCAGGACATGCCGGTTCAGCACGGCGGCCCGGCCGTTGCCGCGGCTGATGGCGGTGCGGACATAGGCCTTGTTCATCTCCGAGATCACCGTCGCACGCATCATTCGCACCGTCATGGCAATCCGGGGAATGCTGAGGCAGACCGCCCCGAAGAACAGATGCCGCAGCGCGCCCGGAAAGTCATTCCGCAGTCCGGGAAAGTCACCCGGTGTGAAGACGCGCAGGGCGATCCCAAAGCACCAGGAAACCAGAATCCCGGTGAAGAATGGCGGCAGCGCCATGCAAAGCTGGTTCAGCACGGTCCGGGGCCAGCCCGCAAACCATCCGGTAAACCGATAGGAGATGAGCCCCATCGGGATGGAGATGAGCGCGATGAGTACAAAGCTCATCAGGCTCAGCCACAGCGTGAGCTCCAGCTTCCCGCTGATCAGGCCCCACACCGGCTGCCGGTAGCTGTACGAGACCCCGAGATCTCCGGAGAAGAACCCGCCGAGCCACCGGATATATCGCTCCGCAAAGGGCCGATCCAGGCCCATCTCATGCCGCAGCGCCTGCACCTGGTCTTCCGTGGCTTCAGTCCCCAGCATGGTTCGTGCCGGGTCGCCGCTGACGAGCTCAAATGCAAGATACGTCAGCAGCGACACCAGAAGCATTGTGATCAGAAGCAGAAACACGCGACGCAGACTGTAACGCAGCGCAGTTGTCATGCGGTCCAGCCGAGCGTAGACACGTCCAGCACGTAGAGCGGATAGAAGGTGAGCCCGTCAAGACCCTTGCGAACTGCAACCAGATCTGCCATGTCCTGCAGATACACGTTGGCGGCATTCTCGGTGAGGTTCCGCTCAAGCTGCTTGTAAAGTTCGGTCTGCTCGGCATCGTCCGCCGTGCTCAGTGCCTTCGCGAGGATCTCGTCGTACTCTTCATTGGAGTAGTTGGTGAAGTTGTTCCCGACCTCCGTGCCGAAGCGCTCCAGAAGCTTGCGCGCGGTCATGTTGTCGCTGGTCAGGCCGGTCACCGTGCTCTGGAACTTCCGGTTGGAATAAACTTCCTCCAGCCAGGTACCCCAGTCCACAGGCTGAACCGTGGCCTTCACCCCAATCTCCCGCAGCAGTTCCACCAGCACCGTGGCGGTATTCACATGCGGCGTGTAGTTGGAGGGAACGGTGATCGTCATCTCAAATCCGTCGGGATAACCGGCCTCTGCGAGCAGCGCCTTGGCCTTCTCCAGGTCCGGGGTATAATAGTCCGTCAGGGATTCGTCATAGTATTTGCTGAAAGACGGGAACATGCTTGTGCCAAGCGGAATTCCGTAGCCGTCAAACGCCAGGTCGATGACCGCCTGTTTATCCACGGCCCAGCAAAGCGCCTGCCGTACACGAACATCGTCGAAGGGTTTCTCGGCGTTGTTCAGGTAGAGCGCCTGTACGAGGTTCATGCTGCCCTCGGCAATGTTGAACTCATTCTGGTCCAGCTGCACGGTCTGGTCGCTGCTCAGATGCGCCACGAGATCCAATGCGCCGCTCTGCAGTCCGAGCACCAGGCCATCTGCGCTCTCGAGAATCTTAAAGGTGACCTTGTCCAGTCTGCCCGGCGTGCCCCAGTAATCCGGGAAGCGCTCCAGCACCAGACTGTCCTGTACGGACCTGGAAACAAAACGGTAAGGGCCGGTGCCAACCGGCGAGGTCTCCTGTTTGGTATAATCCGCCGGGAGAATGTAGGCGTTCATCACGGCGGCGAGAAATTCGTTGCTGGGTTCCGTGAGGGAAATTGTCAGCACGTTCCCATCCGCACTGAGGTTGTCGATGACGGACAGGGCACTCAGCTGTGCCGCGGTGTCTTCCCCCTTCCACCTGCGCTCGATGGAGTACAGAACATCGTCCATCTCCACAGGATCGCCGTTGTGGAACTTCACGCCGTCGCGCAGGGTAAACTGATAGCTCAGTCCATCTTCGGACTTGACCACTTCCGATGCCACGGCGGGCACAATCTCTCCGTTCGGAGTCGCTTTGACCAGACCCTCGAACACGTTGAACAGAACTTCCTTGGTTCCTGCCGCCGTCATATAATCGGGGTCAAGACTGTCAAAATCCTGTGCGATGCCGATGCTGATCTCATTGGCTGCTGCCCGGGGGCTTGCCGATGCTGCCGCCGCATCCGCTTCCGGAGCGGGTTCGGCTGAGGCTTCCGCCGGAGCTTCCGAAGGTGCCGCGGAGGGGGCCGGAGTCGCTGCGGGTGTGCCTCCGCAACCTGCCAGAAGCAGGGTTAGAACAAGGGTGAGTGCAAGAATCGATTTTTTCATACGTTTCTCCTTTCATCACTGCCCGAATCACGGGTCAATGTGCGGCGCCGTTACCGGGCGCCTCGGTCCTGAAATAACGTTGAACCTCTGCCTTTTGGTAGGGGTGCAAAACCTGAGGTATTATACACGAATCCTGATGATATCGCAAGCGGTTTGCAAAGGGAATGTAAGGAAAGTAAGAAGAATGCGTTCGGGAACGGAATCATCCCCGCCTTTTCATGGGGCGCGGAACATTGCTCATTGAACATTGTCCGGTCTCTGTGTTACAATGATCTCAATACTTAACATGGAAAGGTGGTGTTCCCTCTGAGCGAGAAGGAACTCTGTCCCGTGTATAAAAAGTGCGGCGGCTGCCAGCTTCAGAGAATGAGCTATGAGGAACAGCTGCACCATAAGCAACTCCGGGAGATCCGCCTTCTGGGCCGCTTCGGTCATGTGGAGGAGATCATCGGCATGCAGAACCCGACCCATTACCGGAACAAGGTCACGGCTGCCTTCGCCCTGGACGCAAGGCGCAAGATCATTTCCGGTGTGTACCAGTCCAGCAGCCACCGGGTGGTCCCGGTTGACTCCTGCATGATCGAGGATGCGACGGCGGACGCGATCATTGTGGACATCCGAAGAATGCTGCCGGACTTTAAAATCCCGGTCTATGACGAGAGAAGCTCCACCGGGTGGCTGCGCCACGTCCTGTTGCGCCGCGGCTTTTCGACCGGCCAGGTGATGGTGGTCCTGGTGGCTGCTTCCCCGATCTTCCCGACACAGAAGCACTTCGTTAAGAAACTCAAAGAACTCCACCCGGAGATTACCACGGTCGTCCTGAACATCAACGACCGCTTCGGCCCGGTGGTGCTCGGTACCAGACAGAAGGTGCTGATGGGAGACGGGTATATTGAAGATTTGCTCTGCGGCAAGCGCTTCCGGATTTCCCCGAGCTCTTTTTATCAGATCAATCCCGTTCAGACCGAGCGCCTCTATCAGACCGCGGTGGACTATGCGGACCTGCAGGGTGACGAAATTGTTCTTGACGCGTACTCCGGCATCGGCACCATCGGCATCACCGCGAGCGACCGGGCAAAGCAGGTCATCGGGGTGGAGCTGAACCGGGACGCGGTGGCGGACGCCATCGTGAACGCCCGTCTGAACGGCCTGAAGAACTGCTGGTTTACCGCCGGGGACGCGGGAGAGTATATGAAGCGGATGGCGGAAGACGGCATGCGTCCGGATGTCGTTTTCATGGATCCGCCGAGGGCCGGGAGCGACAAAAAGTTTCTCTCCTCTCTGCTGAAAACCGAACCGAAGCGAATTGTCTACATCTCCTGTGATCCCGAGACGATGGCCCGTGATCTCGGTATCCTGACGGAGCAGAGGCGCTATAAGGTGAAAAAGATCCAGCCCGTAGATATGTTCCCCTTCACGGAGCATGTTGAGACGGTAGTATTGATGGCAAGGAAAGATACATAAGGCCGACAAGAGTGTTTGAACTGGAAGATGGTGTCGGCATTTATAGAAAAAGGAGAAGATGAAGATGTGTACAGCAGCAACTTATTATGCAAAGGATCATTATTTCGGACGCAATCTGGATCTGGAATTTTCTTATCACGAAGAGATCA
>CADAPN010000032.1:0-437 GCA_902789835.1 Oscillospiraceae bacterium | reverse complement strand
TCATTATGCAATGATCGGAACAGCGTTTGTTGTGGAGGGGTATCCGCTCTTCTATGATGCCGTAAATGAGAAAGGCCTTGGAATTGCTGGATTAAATTTTCCCGGGAACGCTGCTTATAAGGCAGAAGTTCCGGATGCGGACAATGTAGCACCATTTGAATTCATACCATGGATCCTCAGTCGCTGTGCCGATGTCGATGAGGCAAAGACACTTATTTCCCGGATGAATCCGGTAAATATAAGTTTTAGCCCGGAGCTTCCGTTAACGCCGTTGCATTGGATGATTGCGGATAAAAAAAGAACGATTGTAGTTGAACCTCTAAAAGATGGCATCAGAGTATACGATGATCCGGTGGGGGTCATGACCAACAATCCAACCTTTGATCAGCAGATGTTTCATCTCAGCAATTATATGCATTTGTCAAATAAACCTGTGA
>CADAPN010000031.1 GCA_902789835.1 Oscillospiraceae bacterium | reverse complement strand
TTCCCTGTTCTCTTTTTGACTGATCTGATGAAGCGGTCCAATCTGCACTCAGAGCACGGCGCAGCGGATGGGACCGACGGAGACATAGCCGTTGAGGATGGCAAATATGTCGCTGTCTTCCGGGGCACCGGAAGCGTCGATGGGGGTGCTGGTGTTCAGAAGGGTGAAACTGCCGTCGGGGCGGTCTTCGCGGCGATAGAGCTCCTGATAGAGCTGAACCGGGGCAAGTCTGCGGCCGTAGAGGACGCCCTTGCAGTCACGGAGCGGAACCGCCGGGAAGTTTACATTCCAGAGTTCCCAGGGAACCGGCGGCGCAGCCATCAGCTCCTCCAGCAGCAGGGGAAGATAGTGTTCAGCAACCTCAAAATCGGCGTTCAGCCCTCTGGAAAACGCAATGGCCGGGATTCCCTTCATCAGGGCTTCAGCGGCGGCACCGATGGTGCCGGAGTAGGCGTTGTCGAAACCGGCGTTGTAGCCGTTGTTGATGCCGGAGAGGACCAGGTCCGGGGCTCTGTCCAGCAGATAACCGACGGCGACCTTTACACAGTCGGCGGGCGTTCCGCCGATGCTCCAGGCGGCCTCCACCGGGACGGGAAAGTCATACGGCCGAACCAGGATCGGGTCGAAGATCGAGATCTTCTGGCTCATGCCGCTGCACTGTTCGTCCGGCGCGGCAACCCAGACACGACCGAAGCGGGAAGCGGCCCGGGCCAGACGGACAATCCCTTCGGAATGAATACCGTCGTCGTTGACGATGAGAATGTTCTTGCTCATATAGATTCCTCATTCTTTCAGATTGCAGTCAGTATAAAGAAAAGGAAGAAAAAAGTAAAGGAAAAAGTCAAAATATGCATCTGCTGTTTGAAAGCGCTGATACACTGAGGTGAAATCTTTTTAATGGCGGAGTACTGATGTGCTGTTCCTTTAGATCGAATAAAAAGTGCATCAGGATTCACAGAATATTCATAAAACCGGCAATGCAAGTTCATCAACGACCGGCAGATGAGGAGTATCCTACCAGCCGGACGCTTTATATCGGAGGAATACCCCATGGACGAAGCTAGAAGAAATGACGATGCGCTGTTTGAGGCGCTCAACAAAGCGAAGAGAAGAAAACGCAGGCGCAGATGGATCACCGTGCTGATCATTCTTGCGCTCGTGGCCGGCGGCATCCTGTATGCGGTCAACGTTCTGCGCAAGCGCGTGGAAGCCAGCATGGCGACAGAGAGCGATGAGGTCTTGACGTATGACGCGTCCATCGGCAGCATCAGCACCCGGGTGAGCGGCTCGGGCACCATTGAGAATGTCGACACGGAGAAGGTCACGGTTCCGGAGGGAGTTGAGATCGACGAAGTGATGGTCAAGTCGAACGACAAGCTGCGGAAGGGCGACCTGATTGCCACGCTGGACCTGACATCGGTCCTGAGCACGCTGGCATCGGTCCAGGAAGAGCTGGATGAACTGGACAAGGAGCTGGTTGCCGCCGGCGGGGACCGGGTCAACACGAATGTAACGGCCGGGGTCTCGGGACGTGTGAAGAAGATCTATGCCGGGCCGAAAACGGATGTGGCGGCCTGCATGGTGGAAAACGGCGCCCTGGCCCTGATCTCTCTGGACGGGAAGATGGCGGTAGAGTTCGAAGACAGCGGTCTCGCAGGCGGGGACAAGGTGCGCGTGGAGCGCGCAAACGGCAGCGTGATTGACGGAAGTGTGGAAAAGCGGGTCGGAGAACGGGTGACGGTGCTTGTGACGGACAACGGCCCCGAGGTCGATGAAGAAGTCCGCATCCTGGACGAAAGCGGCAATGAGCTCGGCAGAGGCGCGCTCACGATCCACAGTGTGTTCCGGGTGACCGGTTTTACCGGAACAGTGTCCCAGGTTACCTTTGGCGAGAATATGCTGGTGAACGCGGCAAGCATCCTCTTTAATCTGACGGATACCGGCTACAGCGCGCATTACAACAGCGTGCTCAAGCAGCGCAAGGAAAAGGAAAAAACTCTGCTGGAGCTGCTGGAGCTGTACCAGGGCGGCGCGCTCCGGGCGCCGTTTGACGGCTCGATTCTTCGGATCGACTATGACGAAAATGAAGAAACTGCGGCAGCCGCAGACAGTTCCGCCGCTTCCATGACCCAGTCCGGAATGTCTGCCTACAGCATGTCTGCCGCCATGGGGAGCAGTGCGACGGCTGCATCTGCAGCCGCGACGCAGGCAGGGACCACCCAGAAAGCGGAAGACGGCATTGTGATCGTGACGATGGCACCGGATGTCAGCATGCTGGTGAATATCGGTGTGGATGAGGCGGACATCCTGTCACTGGAAGTCGGACAGCAGGCAGAAGTCACAATCGAGTCGGTGGGGGAGAACCACTTTGACGGAACCGTGACCGAGGTGGACCGGACGGCCAACAGCAGCGGCGGTGTGACCACCTATTCGGCTGAAATCACCTTCGCCAAGGAAAAAGGAATGCTCAGTGGAATGTCGGCGGATGCAATCGTGAACATCCAGGGAGATGAAAACGTGCTCATCGTCCCTGCGGACGCCATCCATCGTACCAGCGCCGGCGCCTTTGTCTACACCTCCTATGACGAGGAGACAAAGACCTTCGGCGGCAACACGCCGGTGGAGGTGGGGATCTCCAACGATGATTATGCGGAGATCCGAAGCGGAATCGAAGAAGGGACCACCGTCTATTATACCGAGAAGAAAGAGGACAACTTCTATATGATGATGGGCGGACCCGGAATGAACGGACGAACGGGCAGCAATCGGCGCTGAGCGGAGGACGGAAGCATGATCGAACTGAGAGATGTCTCCAAAATATATCAGATCGGTGATGAACGCGTTCACGCTCTGGACCATGCCAATCTGCATGTCTATCCCAAGGAATTTGTCAGCATCATCGGTCCGTCCGGCTCCGGAAAATCGACGCTCATGAACATCATCGGCTGCCTGGATGTGGCGGACGGAGGACAATATCTTCTGGACGGTATGCCCATCGAGGCCTATTCGGAAAATGAACTGGCAAATGTGCGCAACCGCAAGATCGGCTTCGTGTTTCAGAGCTTCAACCTGATCGCGAAGCTCTCCGCGGAAGAAAACGTGGAGCTGCCCCTGATTTATCAGGGGGTGAAGCGCGCAGAGCGGCAGCAGCGTGTCCGCGAGGCGCTGGAGCGTGTCGGGCTCTCAAAGCGGGCCAAGCACCTGCCGACGGAGCTTTCCGGCGGACAGCAGCAGCGTGTCGCCGTGGCGCGCGCCCTGGTCACAAAGCCCTCCCTGATCCTGGCCGACGAGCCGACGGGAAACCTGGATTCCAAAACCAGCCGGGAGATCATGCAGATGTTTCAGGAGCTGCACGAGCAGGGCAACACGATTGTCCTCATTACCCATGACAACGATGTTGCGCGTCAGGCCAAACGAATCGTGCACATTCTGGACGGCAGGCTCACGGAGGTGACGCTCTGATGATGGCGGTAAAAATGGCGCTCCGCAGCATTGGAGCGAACAAGATGCGCGCGGCCCTTACGATGCTCGGCATCATCATCGGCGTGATGGCGCTGGTGGTGCTGGTGAGCCTGGTGGACAGCGCGACAAACTCAATCACAAGCGAGGTTTCCAGCCTCGGCAGCAGCCTGCTCACGGTACGGGTCTCGGACGATAAAGGCGTTCCCATAAAGCTGCAGGATCTGGAAGCCTGGGTGGACACCGAGCCCAGCATCGCGGCCATGGCGCCCTATGCCACCAGCACGGCAACCGGAAAGTTCGGCAAGGAGAGCGCGGACTTCAACGTCTACGGTGTTACTCAGGATGAGTATAAGATCCAGAGCATGCAGCTGACCATGGGACGGTTCATCGCCGCCAGCGATGTGAAAAACAACAATCGGGTCTGCGTGATTCCGGAGGGAACCGCGGAAGATCTGATCGGGTATAAGGACTGCCTCGGGCGGGAAATCTCTCTCAACGGCATCAAGTATACCGTCATCGGCGTACTGGAGGATGAAGAAGAATCCCTTGCGACGATCCTCTCGGGCGGCATGAAGACCGCATATATCCCCTATACCTCCCTCATGCGCCTCTCGACAGATAACGGCTCCTCCATCTCGACCTTCTACATCGGCGCATCGGAGGGCTATACCCTCGATCAGGCTGAGGAGGTCATGAAGAACCTGTTGATGGAACGGTTTAACCAGGATGAGGATGCCTTTTCCATCTCTTCCCAGAATATGATCGAGGAAGCAATGGGGCGCATCAGCAACTTCCTGAACATCCTGCTGGGCGGAATCGCGGCAATCTCCCTGATTGTCGGCGGCATCGGGATCATGAATATCATGCTGGTCACGGTGACCGAGCGCACCCGCGAAATCGGCATCCGGAAAGCCATCGGCGCGAGCCGCCGAACCATCCTGGTACAGTTCCTGATCGAAGCGGTGGTGCTGTGCATGCTGGGCTGCGCGCTGGGGATCTTTGTCTCCTGGGGAATTCTCCAGATCATCTCGGCCATCACGGTGAGCGCCTCCATCTCCTTCCGCCTGAACGGACGAGTGGTTGTGCTGTCGGTCCTCTTCTGCTTCCTGATCGGGGTGGTGTTCGGGCTTTATCCGGCGAACAAGGCCGCGAAGATGAAACCCATCGACGCGCTGCACTACGGCGGATGAGGAGGGGCACGATATGAAGAAAAAGAAAGGAATCCGGAGGGTGCTCCCCTGGGTCGTGCTGGCATTGATCGCCCTGATCCTCGGAATCCTGCCGCAGCTTGCGCGAAACGCGGCAACGGGGATGGAGGCGAGCGTGCTCACGGAAAAGCCGGAGGAAGTTACCGTTCCCTCCTCGGTGGAGATCACGGAATTTTTCGTCAAAAACGGCGACCGGGTTGAGCAGGGACAGGCACTGGCCCGCGTGGACCGCGTGACCCTGCTCGGCGCGATATCGGAAGTCCAGAAGAGTCTGGAGGATGTGGCGTTTCAGATGCTCACCAACGCCAACACCTATTCGGTGGCAAAGCTGACCGCGCAGGTGAACGGGCGGGTGAAGGCCGTTTATGCGGGGGTAGGAGACAATGCGCGCCAGGTCACGGTGGAGCGCGGGGCTGTGGCGGTGGTGTCGGTAGACGGCCTGATGGTCACGGAGATCCCGAACGAGCTCTCTGTTGAGGCCGGGGAACGCGTCAATGTGAAGCTCCCGGACGGAACCGAAGTGCCCGGACGGATAGAGACCGTGATGGACCATATGATCCGTGTCACGCTCTCGGATGACGGACCTCGCATCGGCGATCCGGTGACGGTGTACACGATGGACGGAGCAGAGATCGGCAGCGGCCTTCTGGCGGTCCACAACCCCTGGACCCTGCTTGCCACCGACGGAATCGTAAACCATGTCTATGTGAAGGAAAATCAGCAGATCTGGGTCGGCAACGGGATTGTCGAGGTCGAAAAGCTCACAGGGAACGCGGAGTATCAGGCACTGGCGGCGAAACACCGCCAGTATGAAGAACTGATGCAGGAGCTCTTCGCGCTGTATGAGGACGACACGGTGAAAGCGCCCAATGCCGGATTTGTCAGCGACATCGACGAAAACAAGATCAAAAACACCGCCTCCTGGGACAAAGAGTATACGATCAAGCTGCTGGCCGATGAGACCTTCGACATTCCGGGACTTGAAGACTGCTGGGGTGTGGCGCTCATCACCGCAATCAATCCGGACGGCAGCGTGACCGGTCGGGTCGTGACCAGAGAAGAAGCAATGGCACAGCTGCTGGAAGGCAAGACCGTGACGGAGATCCTTGACGGGGCGGAAGAGATCACATTCTCTTTGGCGGATGAGGCCATCAGTATGGGGATCATCCTTCTGGACGCTCCCCCAACGCCGGTGGAACCGGCAGCGACGCCCGCACTGCCGGACTTTTCAGGGCTCGATATCGACAGCCTGCTTGGCGGCTTCAGCCTCCCGAGTTTTGGCGGCTTTAGTATCAGCCTGCCTTCCGATCCCACGGCGACAGAGGAAGAGGACGACGGACTCTATGATCTGGAGGAGCAGACCATTCTCTCCATCACGCCGGATGACAGCATGACAATCCATATCAGCGTGGATGAACTGGACATCCTTCAGTATGAGCTCGGAATGAGCGCAGATGTGACCGTGGATGCGCTGCCGGACCGGAGCTTCACCGCGCATGTGACCGAAATCGGCGCCGCGGGGGAGAACTCCGGCGGAAACAGCAAGTACGATGTAGAGCTGCGCCTGGACCGGGCCCCGGATATGCTGGACGGTATGAATGCCTCCGTCGTGGTGCACCGGGGCAGCCGATCCGCGCTTCTGATCCCGGCGGCAGCCGTGCATGACAGGGGGAGCAGAAGCTATGCATATACCGCGCTGGACAACAAGACCGGAAAACCGACAGGAGAAGTTCAGGTTGAGACCGGCATCTCTGACGGAGAAAGTGTAGAGGTTGTGAGCGGTCTCTCCGAGGGGCAGACGGTGTTCTATGAATACTATGTGCCGCAGGAGGACGCAGGCTTCCCGGGAGAACCGCGGCCGGGATTTCCGGGAAACAGACCGGAATAAAACAGTTCGAGAATCGAGCAGAAAAGCAGGATGCAATCAAACGAAGCGTTTTGAAAGCATCCTGTTTTTATTTTTCAGCATTTGAGAAAATGAAATTGACATTACGGATTTAGTTCGGTCACAACCGAGTCGGAAGCGACCGAATTAATTCTTGCACTTTCAGAGGGCACGTGTTATATTTAGTTCGGAACAAACCGAGTCGGAGGTGACCGAACAAATGGCATTCTATGGACGGGAACAGCAACAGAAAAAAATGGATCGTCTGCTGTCGAAAAGCGGCATGCAGGCTGCACTGATCTATGGGCGGCGCAGAGTCGGCAAAAGTGAGCTGATCAAACAGTGCCTGAAAAAGACGGATACGCTGCAGCTCTACTATGAGTGCAAGCAGACGACAGAGATGAACAATGTGGAGAGTCTGTGCGCGCTGATCTCCGAACAGCTCCGGCTTCCAACACTGGGGTTTGCCAATATGGAGCTGGTCCTGGATTATCTCTTCCATCGCAGCGAACAAGAAGATCTGATTCTTGTATTGGATGAATACCCCTATCTCCGGGAAACAGTCAAAGGGATGGACAGTGTTCTGCAATCCCTGATCGACCGATATATGGATAAAAGCGCATTGAAACTGGTGATCTGCGGATCCTATGTAGATACGATGAAGTCTCTGCTTGCCAGGGAAAATCCCCTGTATGGCCGTATGGACCTTGTCATCGATCTGGAGCCGATGGATTATTATGAATCTGCGCTGTTTTACCCCGCCTACTCATCGGAGGACAGGGTGCGGCTGTACAGCGTGTTCGGTGGTATCCCGTATTACAATCGCCAGATCGACTCATCTCTCACCGTCAGGGAGAATATTCAGGAATTGATCTCCGCTCCGGGTTCGCGGCTGGAAAACGAAGTATCGATGTATCTGAAATCAGAAATCTCCAAAATCTCCAATGCAAATGAGGTTTTCGAAGCACTGGCAAAAGGTTTTTCCAAGTACAGCGACCTGCTGTCACAGTCTCATGTCACAAGCGGGCCGACACTGATCGATGTTCTGGAAAAGCTCATCAGCATGCAAGTCGTGGAAAAACAGGCTCCGATCAATGATGCGGATAATCGCCGAAAGTCAGGATACTTCATCGTAGATAATCTGTCCCTGTTTTATTACCGTTATATTTTTCGATTCCTCTCCCAGCGAAATGTACTGGATGAAGACGTGTTCTACGACCGCTATATCAATGAAGACTTTGAAACCCAGTATGTTCCGCGGATCTTCGAGACCGTCTGCAGACAGTACCTGATTCGACAGAATCGGGCGGGAAAGATTGAGCCGGCTTTTGACAGGATAGGAAAGTATTACTATGACGATCCCAAAACCCGGACCAACGGAGAGTTTGACACGGTAACGGAAGATCCGCAGGGCTATATCTTTTATGAATCAAAGTTCCGGAAAGATCCGCTGACACTTGCAATGATCCACGAAGAGATGAAGCAGGTACAGGCCACAGGCCTCAATTGCTACAAGTATGGATTCTTCTCTCGCTCCGGATTTCAATGTGATCCGACGGAGCGCATGATTTTTATTCCTTTGGACGACCTGTATGCCTGAACGATGAATCGACAGCACCTCCGTATGAGGAATCGTTGCAGTGCTGCTAGAAAGAAAATCTGTCATTTCTTTTGCAGCGAAGGGATAGAGTCCGAAATTTTGGACAGGATATCTGATACACTTATTTAAAAGAACTCTATTATAGTGATATGTCCCTACGAACAATTAGTAAGAAGGCAGGCAATATATATGTCTTCAAGACAGTATTATGCACACATTTCGCAGGATGGCGATAGACAGACCGTAATGGAACACTTGCGGGGAACTGCAGAGCAGGCAAGTTTGTGCCTGACTGCTGTTGGACTTGAAAGCTCTGCATATCTGGCGGGGCTGGTACATGATTTGGGGAAGTTTACGGAGACATTCCAGGACTATCTGGAAGCTGGAGACTCAAGCATGCGTGGTAGTGTAATTCATACATTCCAGGGGTGCAGGTATTTATTGGAGCAAGTCTCGGCTAATTCAGAACTGGATGATTTTGCACAACAATATACGGCGGAACTTCTGGCATATGCTGTCGGTGCCCATCATGGACTGTTTGACTGTGTGAATGATGCAGGAACAGTTGGAATGCAGTACCGAAGAGAGAAAGAGAACATATGCTATCACGAAGCGGTTAGTGCTTTTTATTCTCTTGGTATTACACACAAAGAAATCCAAAATCTATTCTCTCTGGCGACTAAGGAGATTGACAGGATTGTTTTAAGGATTGAGCAGATCTATGATAGAGATGATGAGTTTAGCTTTGAAATAGGTTGTCTTGCGCGCTTATTGTTGTCAGCTGTCATTGAAGGAGACCGCTATGATACTGCGGCCTTTTTGAACCAGATGAGAGAATCAAAATGCAAAGGCGATATGCGTCCAATCTGGAGAAGTAGACTTCAATTCATGGAAGGAAAGCTGACACAACTCCCAGTTAACAATCCAATAGCAGCAGCTCGTACTTCGTTATCTAATCAATGCAAAGCATTTGCTGAACAGCCGCAGGGAATTTACCGGCTGAATATTCCTACTGGCAGCGGCAAGACACTGAGTTCCTTGCGGTATGCATTGGCACATGCAGAAAGGTACAATCTCAAGCGAGTGATCCTCGCCTCTCCTCTGCTTTCCATTTTAGAACAGAATGCGGCGGTTATTCATGAATATATAGGAGATGACAGTATAATCTTGGAACATCATTCCAATGTTGTGTTGTCCGAACAAACGAGTGAACAATTGGATGAGAGAGAACTCCTTATTCAGAACTGGAACACCCCAATTATTATTACCTCTTTGGTTCAGCTTCTCAATTGTATGTTTGATGGGAAGACATCCTCAATTCGGCGTTATCAGGCTTTGTGTAGCAGTGTAATAGTTATTGATGAAGTGCAGACAGTGCCAACCAAGCTGCTGTCACTGTTCAATCTGGCGATTCGGTTTCTCGCGGAACAATGCGGCACTACAGTGATCCTCTGCTCTGCGACTCAGCCATATTTAGAAGGCATCTGTCATTCTTTGTTTCCAGCACCAAAAGATATTGTCCCTTATGACCCGATGATCTGGAAGGTTTTTGCCAGAACGCGGCTACATCCATTGGGCAATCAGCGCCTAGAAGAACTACCAGAACTGATTCGATCATTGATGAAGGATACAGACAGCCTTCTAGTAGTATGTAATAAGAAGGATGAGGCCTATAGTCTACTGGAGCAAACTAAATCAAAAGATTACATTAGTTATCATCTTTCTGCCTCTATGTGCACGCAACATCGGAGAGATACTGTTGCAGCACTGCGCAATTCGCTGACACGCAAAGAGAAAACTCTTTGCATATCTACGCAAGTCATTGAGGCTGGTGTCGATATCTCATTTCAGTGTGTGTTGAGGCTGGCAGCCGGGATGGACAGCGTTGTTCAGGCTGCTGGCCGGTGTAACCGTAACGGAGAAGCAAAAAATGTGTGTCCAGTCTATATTGTTACTTGCACCGATGAGCGGCTCGGAAAACTGCAGGATATCCAACGGGGAAAGACGGCAACAATTTCTTTGATCCATGCATTCCATAATTCGTCGGCGTCTTTTCATAATGATCTCGCTTCTGACAAAGCAATAAAGTATTATTATAAGGCGTTCTATGCGGATATGGATTGTGAGGCAGTTGACTATCCACTGCCAAAGCTGAGTACTACAGTCTTTGATCTGCTTTCAGAAAATAAAAAATATGTTGCCAATGCAAGCAAGAAAATAGAAGGCTGTGCGTTAAGACAGGCATTCAAAACAGCCGGACAAGCCTTTAACGTTTTCGATGAAAATACCATTGACGTACTCGTACCATATGGAGAAGGAAAGCAATTAATTTCTCAAATGTGTGGATCAAAGGCTGCTACGGACATATCATACTGTGATTCCCTACTCCAGCAGGCAGCAAGTTATACTATTTCTTTATATGAGTATCAACGGCAGAAGTTGGAAGAAAAAGGAGGCTTATTCCAAGTATGCAACGGATGTGCTTTTGCTCTGCTACCGGAATACTATGACGATCAAGTTGGTCTGAAACTGGATGGAACGAATTATTCTTTTTGGGAGGTGTAAGATTGAAGAACACGAAGTACAAAAACATTGTTGAGTTTCAAGTGGAGGGAGATTACGGCCTGTTTACAGACCCGATTATGCGGGTTGGAGGAGAGAAATGTACATATCAGATTCCAACCTATGAAGCCCTCAAAGGTATTCTACATTCTATATATTGGAAACCGACTCTGATTTGGATCATTGATGCTGTGCGAATCATGAATCCGATACAGACAGAAGTTAAGGGAATTCGTCCCATTAAATACAGTGGTGGCAATGATTTGAGCTATTACACTTATCTCAAAGATTGTTGCTACCAGGTTCGGGCTCATTTTGAGTGGAATGAAAACAGGCCAGAGCTTGTTGAAGACAGAAATGAGAACAAACATCATGAGATCGCAAAAAAGATGATTCGTAAAGGAGGCCGCAGGGACATTTTTCTGGGAACAAGAGAGTGCCAGGGGTATGTAGAGCCATGTATATTTGGCGAAGGGAATGGCGCATATGATGCTACCCCGGAGCTGAGTTTTGGACTTATGTACCATGGGATGACCTATGCAGATGAAGCATATTCTGAAGATACAAAAGATAAAATGACAGCTAACTTCTGGTATCCAGTTATGAAGAAAGGAGAGATTCGATTTCTTCGTCCTGAAGAGTGTCCACTACATAAATCGCTTGGAGAAATGAGAATGAAAGTTTTTGGAGGGGTGCAAGAGAACTTCTCTGGGGTGAAAGAGTATGGGGAGGTGACGTAATTGGGCCTACTACAAAAAGCGGTGGAGACTTATGACTCCCATTCTGCTCTCGTCGGCGTATACCGAGATGGACATGAACCGCTTGCTCCCATCGGACACACGCTGACAAGTGCAGATATTGAAATTACTTTGGATAAAGCAGGAGTATTTCTCTTTGCGAGGAAAATAGATAAATCTGAACAGAAGATTTTGATTCCTATCACGGAAGAATCCGGTGGAAGAACCAGTGCACCGGCTGCACATCCATTATGTGATCAACTCAAGTATATTGCGCCAAAAAATCAGGTTGAACATAATCTTTATCTCAATGCCATCCGGACTTGGGCAAACTCTGAATATTCACATCCTTTCTTAAATGCTATCCGTTCATATGTCGAGAGCGGGACAATTCTCCCTGATCTGATTAAATATGGCATCATCGAATCAGATATGAAGAGTAAGTACAATGAAAAGCAAATGGTCTGCTGGAGAATCAACGGATATGATAATGAAGAACCTGCCTGCTGGAAAAACCAGAAGCTGTTCGCAGCTTATATAAGTTATTATTGTGAGAAAATCACGGCCCGGGGCGAGGCGCTCTGCATGATTTCCGGAGAAAAGACGCTACTCGCAATCCAACATCCGAAAGGAATTATCCCAATAAACGGTAACGCAAAGTTGATCTCAGCCAATGATTCCAGCGGGTTTACTTATCGTGGTCGCTTCAAGGAGGACTGGCAGGCAGCTACGGTTGGATACATTGCTACCCAAAAGGCGCATAATGCTCTGCGCTGGTTGGCTTCAGAGCAAGGGGTGCGAGAGGTATCAGGAAACCGTATCTTCCTGTGCTGGAATCCGCAGGGAACTCAGATTCCAAGACCAATGCGCCGGTTGAGGACAAGTGAATCAGAGCCACTCCGTCAGCCAAGTGATTATAAACAAGCGTTGAAAAGTACGATTATGAGTTTTCGGAAGGACAAGCAGCTAAAGGGGACAGAAATTGCGGTACTTGCAGCCTTTGACGCAGCCACGACAGGCAGACTGGCACTAACCTATTACAACGAAATATCACTTGAACTTTTTTTGAATAGAATGGAGACGTGGGATGCCCACTGCTGCTGGTATCATGGGTCCTATGGAATTCAAGCACCAGATCTTCTGCAGATTGTAAAGTGTGCCTTTGGACTGCAACGTGGAAATACTCTTGAAGTAGATAATCGAATCCAATGTCAACATTTACAACGGCTCTTGAACTGTAAAACCAACGGCGGCATATTTCCTTATGATTATGTAAAGACGTTGGTACAGAGAGCATCTGCGCCTCAAAACTATGAGGAAAATGTTTGGAGAACAATCGTATATTCAGCCTGCTCTGCGTTGCAAAAATATCGTTATGACACAAATCAAGGAGGTAATGAAATGGCATGGGAATTGGACAAGAAAGACCGTAGCTTCCAATATGGCCGTCTGTTGGCAGTTATGGAGCGCGGAGAGGCAGATTATTATAGTAAGACACAGGAGAGCAGACAGACCAATGCAATTAAATTTATGTCTGAATTTCGGCAGCGCCCGTGGTTCGTGTTTGAGCGGGTCAACCGCCAGTTACATCAAGCCTATCTTCCGCGTATTACCCCCTGGCAGGCTAATCGCTATGAAAGATTGTGCGGAGAGATTATTGCGATCCTTCGAGAGTTCCCTGAGGAAGAGCTGAACAAGCCGCTGGAAGACATTTACCTAATGGGGTATGAATTACAGAGAAATTCATTTTTTTACAAACAATGATAAAAAAGAAACGGAGGAATAAATCATGAAAACACTCAGCGAGAAAATCGACTTTGTAGTACTGGTTTCCGTAACAAAAGCCAATGCTAATGGAGATCCCCTGAACGGAAATCGTCCCAGAACTGACTACAATGGGATGGGGGAAATCTCGGATGTCTGTATCAAAAGAAAAATCCGTAATCGTATGCAGGATTTAGGAAATGCGATCTTTGTACAATCCGATGATCGATGCGACGATGGGCTAACAAGTCTGAGTGAGCGTGCAGCCTCTGTTACTAAGGGCATAAAGGACAAGGAAAGCTATGCAAAGATTGCTTGTGAAACCTGGCTCGATGTGCGATCATTTGGTCAAGTATTTGCATTTAAGAGTACAGACAAGAGTGGGGTTTCTGTTGGAGTACGCGGACCTGTATCCATCCATCAGGCAGTGAGTGTATCTCCTGTTGAGGTGGAGTCCATCCAAATCACGAAAAGTGTCAATAGTGAGCCTAGTGAAAAACGATCATCGGACACTATGGGTATGAAGCACTTTGTCCGTTTTGGGCTCTATGCGATCAAAGGATCCATCAATGTGCAGCTTGCTGAGAAAACCGGTTTTACACTGCAAGATGCTGAAACAATAAAGGAATGCCTCCGCACTTTATTTGTAAATGATGCATCGTCTGCCAGACCTGAAGGTTCTATGGAGGTAGTTCGACTTTATTGGTGGCAGCATAACTGCAGGGACGGGCAATATTCTTCTGCGAAGGTGCATCGCAGCGTTCATGTTACCCCGAAAGATACAATTGAACTGCCTTCTTCCATAGACGACTATGATATCACCTTGGAAGAGCTTCCGGGATTGGAACCTGAGATAATTGATGGAATATAATGAAGCAGATTATCTTCAGCTTTCCGGACTCCAGCATTTCTCTTTCTGTCGCCGGCAATGGGCGTTGATCCACGTGGAGCAACAGTGGCAGGATAATCTGCGCACGGTCGAAGGAGATATTCTCCATGAGAGAGCGCATGATGAAACCATTCGGGAGAGAAGCCGTAATAAAATAACGTTTCGCGGCCTGCGCATTTCGTCCTCAGAACTGGGGATCAGCGGCAGCTGTGATGTGGTTGAGTTTCTTCGAAGTGATCGTGGAACACGGTTAGCTGGGGAGGATGGAATATGGCAGCCATATCCGGTGGAATACAAACGAGGTAGCAGCAAGCTTATTGATGCAGACAGATTTCAACTGTGTGCGCAAGCCATGTGCCTTGAAGAAATGCTGGGTTGTTCAATATCAGAAGGTGCTCTGTATTATGGGGAAAGCCGTCGACGTGAAGTTGTTGAGCTGACGGAAGAACTTCGTGCCAAGGTCACGCAGATGCTCTCTGAAATGCATGATTATTATCGTCGGGGACATACGCCGAAGGTGAAGCCCGGGAAGCACTGCAATGCCTGTTCCATGAAAGAGGTGTGCCTTCCCGCTCTATATCGCATGAGCTCCGCAAGCGACTACATCCGAAGCCATATCGGGGAGGACGTGGAATGAGGCACCTCCTGAATACACTCTATGTTATGACGGAGGAAGCATGGCTTTCTCTTGACGGCGAAAATGTAGTCATTCAGGCAGAAAACCGGGAACTGGGGCGCTTTCCGCTCCACGGACTGGAAGGCATTATCAGCTTCAGTTATCGCGGCGCAAGTTCTGCACTTATGGGAGCCTGTGCTGAGCGTGGGATTGATCTTTGCTTCTTCAAACCGAGCGGCCAGTTTCTTGCCAGGGTGAGCGGCAGTGTACGTGGAAACGTCCTGCTTCGAAAGACACAATACCGGATCTCAGAGAATTCCACAGCATCAATAGAGATCGGTAAAAACATGCTGATGGGAAAGATCTATAATGCACGATGGGTGCTGGAACGAGCAACACGGGATCATGGCCTGTCAGTTGATACTGGACGACTAAAAGCTGTTTCCGGTACGCTGAAAGAAGCGATTATCAAGATTGAGCATGCAGAAAGTATGGATAGTCTGCGAGGAATAGAAGGAAATGCGGCAGCGGAGTATTTTGATGTGTTTAATGACTTGATTCTCAGCAACGATGAAGCCTTTGTTTTTCATGGCAGAAGTCGCAGACCGCCACTGGACAATGTAAATGCTATGCTCTCATTTTCCTATGCACTGCTGGCAAGAAACTGCTCGGCTGCGTTGGAAAGCGTTGGCTTGGATCCATATGTAGGCTTTGTGCATACGGATCGGCCAGGCCGTGAATCTCTTGCACTTGACCTTATGGAAGAACTGCGCCCTGCTTTCGCCGATCGATTTGTTCTCTCCTGTATCAACAATCGCGTTATAAATGCTCAGATGTTTGAGAAGACAGACAGTGGCGCAGTAGTCTTCAATGAATCCGGGCGCAGAGCTTTCCTTAAAGCATGGCAGGAACGTAAAAAGGACAGTCTGACCCATCCGTTCCTGAAAGAGAAAATCCCGTGGGGGTTGGTGCCCTTTGTCCAGGCACTTCTATTGGCGCGCTTTTTGCGCGGAGATTTGGATGCCTATCCGCCGTTTTTCTGGAAATGAGGAGATTGATGCTTGTTCTGATAACTTATGATGTTAATACTGAGGATGCATCTGGGCGTGGCCGATTGCGAAAAGTGGCAAAAGAGTGCGTAAACTACGGACAACGCGTCCAGAACAGTGTCTTCGAGTGCAATCTTGATGCTGCAAAACTGGAGATGGTCAAACATAAACTGGAAAAGCTGATCGATCCCAAAAGGGATTCTCTGCGTATTTACAACCTTGGAAACAAATACTCGGAGAAAACATACCATTTCGGCGTAAAAGCATCATATGATGCAGAAGATGTTTTGATGATATAGCACGGTGCGAAACGGTAGTGATAGCAGAATATTCAGTGGGTTCGCACCGAAAAAAGAGCGCTTTAGATAGACAGGCGCGCAGCAAATTGTAATCACGCCGAAGAAAAACTCTTACTTTTTGTCAAAAACACACAATTTAAAGAGTATCAAATTGTGCGCTTTTGCCGTCTCGCCCCGTGCGGGGCGAGTGGATTGAAATATAATACAGCATTGCCTAAACTGATAAGCCGATCAGTCTCGCCCCGTGCGGGGCGAGTGGATTGAAATTCTAAGATATTTAAGACGCGCGGCCTTTGATTTCGTCTCGCCCCGTGCGGGGCGAGTGGATTGAAATGGCTCATGTCAGATCAGAAGGAGCAAGCCTGATGGGTCTCGCCCCGTGCGGGGCGAGTGGATTGAAATTCTACGACTTGCAGGACGGCGATCACCTTTACAAGTCTCGCCCCGTGCGGGGCGAGTGGATTGAAATCTCTTGCACCGATGTCGAGAGCATCCGAAACGGGAAGTCTCGCCCCGTGCGGGGCGAGTGGATTGAAATACAATGAGGAACACTACAGGTTGACACACTTGCTGTCTCGCCCCGTGCGGGGCGAGTGGATTGAAATCCTGCCGGGATGAATTACCTCTCGGCCGTCGGGTGTCTCGCCCCGTGCGGGGCGAGTGGATTGAAATTCCGTATCACCGCCGAGTGAATTAATCATCGCCGCGTCTCGCCCCGTGCGGGGCGAGTGGATTGAAATACGGCCCTGGACGCAATGGGGAACACAAGCATGACGTCTCGCCCCGTGCGGGGCGAGTGGATTGAAATGACTCAGACAACAAACTCACACAAAAGAAAACAAACGTCTCGCCCCGTGCGGGGCGAGTGGATTGAAATACCCACAAAAGGGTAAAAAAATAACCCGGAAGCTCGTCTCGCCCCGTGCGGGGCGAGTGGATTGAAATACCGGCAACAATGAGGCCGGGCTTGGTCTTATATGTCTCGCCCCGTGCGGGGCGAGTGGATTGAAATAAGAACAACCGGCATTGCGAAGCTCCGGACGCTAGTCTCGCCCCGTGCGGGGCGAGTGGATTGAAATCCTGTAGAAAGACATTTTTTACAATAACAATATGCGTCTCGCCCCGTGCGGGGCGAGTGGATTGAAATAAGCATTCCGCCGCAAGCTGATTTTCCCGGCGGCAGTCTCGCCCCGTGCGGGGCGAGTGGATTGAAATCCTTTTTGGCCTGCGGCCTGTCTTGCCCTAACATGTCTCGCCCCGTGCGGGGCGAGTGGATTGAAATAATCATCACTCAGCCCTCCTCGCTCGCCGGGATGAGTCTCGCCCCGTGCGGGGCGAGTGGATTGAAATAGCAATAGCAGCTTCAAATCATCTTCGGCGGCTCGTCTCGCCCCGTGCGGGGCGAGTGGATTGAAATGTCGCCGTTGACAAAGCCGCGGTCCGCGCCCTCGAGGTCTCGCCCCGTGCGGGGCGAGTGGATTGAAATAAGGATGCGGCCGTCTTTATAGATGTATTTATTAGTCTCGCCCCGTGCGGGGCGAGTGGATTGAAATGATGTTGGAAAGCAGCGGGAAGGTGTTCGCGGGGATGTCTCGCCCCGTGCGGGGCGAGTGGATTGAAATTCCCCTGCCAGCCAGGCGAGGCAGCGGGCCTCCACGTCTCGCCCCGTGCGGGCGAGTGGATTGAAATGGCGAGCTGGATCCGTTCGACCGTCAATCTCAGGTGTCTCGTCTCGTGCGGGGCGAGAGGATTGAAATATTATTCCTGTTGCCATCTTTCGACGGCGCTGATTGGTCTCGCCCCGCACGGGGCGAGTGGATTGAAATACGCCGAGGCTGATCGTGCCGCCGGTGGCGGATGGTCTCGCCCCGCACGGGGCGAGTGGATTGAAATTACTTCCCGGGGGCAAAGGTGAAAATGCAGCTGACGTCTCGCCACGCACGGGGCGAGTGGATTGAAATCTCGGCGTAGAGCTTTTTCTTCTCCCAGGCCTGGGAGGTCTCGCCCCGCACGGGGCGAGAGGATTTAGAGTGAATGATTAACAGTGTATAAAGTGTTTTTTGCGTCTTCTTGAAATGGTTGACGATACGTATTATACGTGCTATAATAACGCTGATCAGCGAATAAAGGAGCTGACATAAGATGACTATGACGGGTAAGGAGCTTGTGAAGAAGGCTCAAGAAACCGGGTGGGAGATAGACCGGATTGCTTCAAGCCATTACATTATGATTAAAGGCGGACAGACGGTTTCAATCCCGGTACACGCAGGGAAAGCTTTGGGGCAAGGGCTTCTAAACAAACTGCTAAAACAGCTGGGCTTCAAATAAAAACCCGTTGGACTGCGGACACAAAAGGGGAGAGCAATATGAAAACTGCGTATCCAGCAATTATACATAACGAGAATGACGAATACTGGGTAGAGTTCCCTGATCTGGAAGGATGCTTTAGTGACGGGGAAACACTGGCTGATGCTGCCTCGAATGCCTCTGAAGCGCTTGGCATGTACCTTTGTTCCCTGATGGAACGAAATCTGGAGATTCCTCAACCGTCCGATATTCGTTCTGTCAGCTCTGAGGACGGTATTGTAACCGTTGTTGCGACGGAACCGCTTGCCTATCGCAAGAGCACCAGATCCGTGAAGAAAACGCTTACCATACCTGAATGGCTGAACATCGAAGCAGAGAAAAGGCATATTAATTTCTCTTCGGTTCTTCAGCAGGCATTAATCGCCAGGATTGAATAACCGCTTCTTTACGTGCAACCTGTATGAGGTGAATGGAAAGAGAGAGCAGGTCACATCTTAAAAAGGCGTGACCTGCTCAACTTTCTTTTGCAGTTTTTGATTCACATACTGTTTTGCCGATGGGAAACTGACGCGGGTTACGACTCAGGCTGCGGCTTCCTCGCTCATCTCGGCGAGGTTTTCCGTGCAAAAGAGGTCGATCACATTCTGAACCTGTTCATCACGGTCCGCCAGGATTCCGGCTGCGAGCCAGTAGGCATAGGGCCCCTCGTTGTAGAGCATCATGGCCTCCGGGTCACTGCCGTAGCGGAATTCAGTGTGGAAGGTCGTATCCGGGGTATCGGGCAAGAGGAAGAAGTATTCAAACTCTCCTGCATCCGCATCCTCTGTGCGATAGAGATATCCGTTCATCATGCCGGCGATGGAAGCTGGCTCCACAAAACTGTACTCGTGGCTGAAGACCGTAGCGCCGTTCTCGTCCAAACCGGAGATCTTCTTGCCGTCGAATACGATCTGCGCAGGTCCGTTGATGAAGAGGCAGTCAAACTGTGCCCCGTTCGAGCCGTCCCCATACGCGTCGATGGCCTCCTGGCCGTAAATGGTCCCGTTGCAGGCGGCCTTCAGGGCTTCCGCAGCTGCAGGAGCGGCTTCCTCTCCCAGAACCGCCGCGCAGGAGTCGAGCCAGATCTGATCATATTCCGGGCTGGTAATCACGGGAAAGAGCGCTTCATAGGTCCCGCTCACGTCTTCCAGGAGCTTTTCTGCGGCAGCCGCGGTGTCATCATCGGCATTCTCCGCAGCGCTGTTGCGGATCTCATAAACTGTTGGCTGATCGAAGGGGGCGCCGAGCGTCTGTGCAACCTCCTCATTATAGAAACCTGCGCCGACCAGATCCTCTTCGCCGCAGGCCTGCACGATGCTGACGTTCTCTGCGGAACAATCCGTGAAGACGGTGAT
>CADAPN010000030.1 GCA_902789835.1 Oscillospiraceae bacterium | reverse complement strand
TTGATTACGAGAATCGCCGGCAGCTTCTGTTCTTCGATTCTGGCGATCAGCGCCTCTTCCTGCGGCCCGATGGCCGGGATCGGCTCCACCACCAGCAGCACGCCGTCCACATCCGCGACACTCTCACGCACAACGTTGACCATATAATCGCCGAGTTTGGTGCGCGGCTTATGAAAGCCCGGTGTGTCCATCAGGACAAACTGGGTTTCACCGCGGCTCACAATCGCGGTGATCCGGTTGCGGGTTGTCTGCGGCTTATTGGAGACAATGGCGATTTTTTCCCCGACCAGAGCGTTCGTGAGAGTGGATTTTCCCACGTTCGGTCTGCCGCAGATGGTGATCATCGCGCTCTTTGTTACCGGTTCAGTCTTCATTCTCTTCTCCGTTCCCCTGTATGTTGTACCGGCTGTCCGGCATACTTTTTTCCGGGCAGCCGCCTCTTTGAACCTCAGTCCCGATCGCCCATAATGGCCTTCTCCCGGGCGCGCATCTGTCTTTTCTGCTCCCCTTCATCCACATGGTCATAACCCAGCAGATGCAGGACGGAATGGACCGTCAGATACTGGATTTCCCGCTCGAAGCCGTGGCCGAATTCCTCCCCCTGTTTTTCACAGGCGGGGATCGAAATCATCATATCGCCCAGCATCACCGCGCCGGTTTCCCAGTCGCGCTCACAGGCCTCCGGGTCAAATGCGCCCGGGGTCAGTTCGTTCAGCGGGAAGGACAGCACGTCCGTCTCCCGATCAACCCCGCGAAACTCCCGGTTCACCCGGTGGATTCCCTCCGCATCCGTCAGCATGACGCTGATGAGGCAGGGCACCTGCACCTGTTCCGCCGCAAGCGCCTTTTCCGCCGCCTTGCGGATCAGTGCGGCCGCGTTTCGGTGGCCGAGGTTCTTCACCTCTCTGCTGACTTCAATTTCATGCATGGCCGCGTCTCCTTCCGTTCTGTCCGGCACTTCTGGCGCCGGGGCGTCTGGTCACCGGATTCTGTCCGCCGGATGAACGGTTCCCCGTTCTGCCGTTCTGATTCCGTTCGCCGCTCTTCTGCGCCTTTGCGCCATCGTTTGAAGGATGCTGCTTTTCATAGACCTCATAGGCCTCGATGATTTTCTGGACCAGGCGGTGCCGGACCACGTCCGCCCCGGTCAGGGTGCAGACGGCAATGTCGTCGATGCCTTCCAGTACCTGCATCGCGACCTTCAGTCCGCTGACCTTGTCTTCCGGCAGGTCAATCTGGGTGATGTCGCCGGTGATAACGACCTTCGAGCCGAAACCGATTCTCGTCAGGAACATTTTCATCTGTTCCCGGGAGGTGTTCTGCGCCTCGTCGAGAATAATAAAGCTGTCATCCAGGGTGCGGCCGCGCATGTAGGCCAGCGGCGCGACCTCGATGTTTCCCTTCTCCAGGTACTTCTGGTAGGTATCCGCCCCCAGCATGTCAAACAGCGCGTCATAGAGCGGTCTCAGATACGGGTCGACCTTGCTCTGCAGATCTCCCGGAAGAAAGCCGAGCCGCTCCCCCGCTTCCACCGCGGGTCTGGTCAGGATGATCCGGTTCACCTTCTCCGCCCGGAAAGCCGCGACCGCCGCGGCGACGGCAAGATAGGTCTTGCCCGTACCGGCAGGGCCGATTCCCAGAGTCACGGTGTTTTTCGCAATCGCGTCGCAATACTCCTTCTGACCCAGGGTTTTCGGCTTGATGGGCTTGCCCTTGGCCGTGATGCAGACCACATCCCCGGCAAGCTTCTGGATTTCACTTTCCTTGCCGCTCTGTACCAGGCCGAGAATGTATCGGACGCTCTGCGCGTCGATGCTCTCGCCGCGGGCGGCCAGTGCCAGAAGTCCGTTGATCGCCTTCTCGGCGAGCATCACGTTCTCTTCTTCTCCGGAGATATGGATCTGGTTATCCCTGTCCAGAATCTTCACGCTGAGCTCTGATTCGATGAGCCGCAGGTTCTGATCAAACGAGCCGAACACGCTGATCACGTGCTCCATTCTCTCGACCTGGATGCTTCTGTCTGTCATAGGGTTTCTTCACTCCTCAAAAGGAAAACAGGATACCGATCACGGCCGATGCCGCGATAAATACGACGGGGTGCAGTTTTTTGAGCGCCTTGACGCCCCGTGTCGCAACAAGCAGCACGGCCGCCAGTGCCACCGCCTTCCAGCGGAACAGTCCCGCAAACGCCGCGATTCCGCTCCCAAGCTCCAGTGCTTCCGTGTCCAGGAATGTTATTTTTGCCACCAGAAGCCCCGCGGCCGCGATCAGGGCGATGGAGCAGGGCCGAAGTCCGTAGAAGGCCGCATCCACCGTCTTGTTTTCGCGAAACTGCTTCAGCACCCGCGCGATAATCAGGATGATGATTATCGACGGGCAGATAAGGCCCAGCGTTGCGATCACCGCTCCCGGAATCCCGGCGGTTTCAAATCCCACATACGTCGCCATATTGACGCCGATGGGGCCGGGCGTCGACTCGGACACCGCGATCATATCCGCAAGCTTTGCCTGCGTGAACCAGCCGGTCCGGGTGCTCATATCATACAGGAATGGAAGCGTGGCCATGCCTCCGCCTACGGCGAAGAGTCCGGTCTTAAAGAATTCCCAGAAAAGCCGAAAAAGAATCATTTGCCCCGCACCCCCATCCGTGTCAGAACGATTCCCGCCGCCGCGCAGAGCAGCACGAATACCACCGGCGAGATGTCAAAGAAGACCGAGAGCACGAATACCAGCAGGAACAGGGCCAGCGCTCCCTTATCCTTTACCGCGCCTTTCCAGAGCTTCAGCACCGCGTTGAAGATCAGGACGCAGACGCAGACACGGATGGCCGAAAAGGCGCTCTTCACAGCCGGAATGTCCGCAAAATTCGTCAGGATCCCCGCGATCAGTGTAATAATCACTAGAGACGGGAACACCACACCCAGTGTTGCGATAATTCCGCCCGCAATTCCGCCGACCTTATATCCGATGAACGTAGCTGTATTGACGGCAATTACGCCGGGGGTACACTGACCCACGGCGTAATAGTCCATCAGTTCTTCACTGCTCGCCCATCCCTGCTTGTCGACGATTTCGCGCTCCAGAATCGGGATCATCGCATAGCCGCCGCCGAAGGTCATCACGCCGACCTTCGCAAAGCTGAGAAACAGCGAGAGTAATTTCATTTTCCAAGTGCCTCTGCGTAATCGGTCAGCCGCCCGAGCTTCGCCTTGCAGTCATCGGCACTCGCTCCGCGTACCAGCAGATAGACCTTGATCTTCGGCTCGGTACCGGACGGACGGACAATAAAGATGCTGCCGTCGGAAAGCTCGAAATACAGGACATTGGATCCGAAATAGGGCGTCCTGTCAACCTTGCCGAGACCCATGACGTTGATTGTGCCGTCCTTGTAGTCACGCAGCCGGATTACCTCGGTGCCGCCGATGCTGGTGGGCGGATTGCCGCGCAGCTTCTTCATCAGATTCTGCATTTTTTCCAATCCGTCAACGCCCGGCATCACCAGGTTCAGCGTCTTCTCCATGTACCAGCCGTACTTTTCGTAAAGCGCGTGCATCGCATCCAGCAGCGTCATGCCCTTTGCATGATACCAGGCCGCCATCTCGGCGATCAGCATGGAGATCGTCACGGCATCCTTGTCACGCACATAGTCGCCGACCATATAGCCGTAGCTCTCTTCAAAAGCGAAAATGTAGTTGAAGCTGTGGGCTGCTTCCCAGGTGGCGATTCTCTCGGCCATAAACTTGAAGCCGGTGAAGGTATCTTCAAAGTGAACGTTGTTGGCCTCCGCCACGGTGCGTGCCATCGGTGTGGACACCAGGCTGCACATGGTTCCGGGGTGCTCCGGCATCGAGCCGGTTGTTTTACGTGCCTGGATGATGTAGTCCAGCAGCAGGACGCCCATCTGGTTGCCGGTGATGGTGACATACTCGCCGTCGGCATTGCGGACCATGGTTCCCACGCGGTCGGAGTCGGGGTCCGTGCCGATGATGAGATCGCTGTCCACCTTCTTGGCCAGATCGACTGCGAGGTAGAAGCCTTCCGGATTCTCCGGGTTCGGGCTTACCACCGTCGGGAAATTGCCGTCAATGACCATCTGCTCGGGGACCGGGTAGATGTGTTTCATTCCCAGGCGCTTCAGCGCTTCGGGAACCAGCTTGTGGCCGCAGCCGTGGAACGGCGTATAGACAATGCGGAACTCGTCCGCCACTGCCTTGACCGCATCGGGATTGATGGCCTGCTGCATGACCTTCCCCAGGAAGGCCTCGTCGGTCTCTTCGCCGATCACGGCGATCTGTCCGTTCTTGACAGCCTCTTCATAGTTGCAGGTCTTGAAGCAGGTAAACAGATCCGTCTCCGACATGCGCTTTGCGATTGCGTCGGCATGCTGCGGAGGCAGCTGTGCGCCGTCGGACCAGTAGACCTTATACCCGTTGTACTCCTTCGGGTTGTGGCTCGCAGTGACATTGAGGCCCGCGGTTGCGCCGTAGTAGCGCACGGCAAAGCTCAGCTCCGGAGTCGGACGCAGTGCGTCGAAAATGCGGACATAGATTCCGTTCGCCGCCATCACCGCCGCGGCCTCTTCAGCAAACTGGCGGCCGTTGAGACGGCAGTCATGCGCAATGACGATGCCCTTCTTCTTGGCCGTCTCTCCTTCGGCGCAGATGACATCGGCGAAGGCCTGTGTTGCATGGCGAATGATGTGGATATTCATGTTGTGCAGGCCGGTTTTCATGGTGCCGCGCAGTCCGGCGGTACCGAATTCCAGCGGGGCATAGAATCTCTCCCGGATTTCTTTTTCGTCGCCCGAAATGGCGTTGAGTTCTGCCCATTCCTGTTCGCTGAGCGCCGGGCTGTCCAGCCAGCGCTGATACTCTTCCATGAATGTGTGCATTTCATTCCTCCCGCGTTTGTTGTTTTATTTGTGGTATCTGGACCCTTCCTTGATCTGAAACCCGCGATAGATCTGCTCCAGCAGCATAACGCGGGCAAGATGGTGGGGAAAGGTCATTTTCGACATACTCAGGCGAAGGTCCGCTCGATCCTTCAGTTTCTGTGCCAGGCCGAAGGAACCGCCGATCACAAAGCTCAGACGCGGTCTTCCGGAAT
Source organism: Oscillospiraceae bacterium (assembly GCA_902789835.1). The sequence goes on along the minus strand of CADAPN010000030.1, from coordinate 10,183 downwards.
TCTCCGTCCGGGTCAGCAGCCCTGCAAAGGCTTCGCTGTCCATCTGTCCTCCTTCAACGCAAAGACAGACGATTGTTCCGTCCTTCAGCAGCTTTTTTTCAATCTGTTCCGCTTCTCTGTTCAAGGCCGCTTCAAGCTCCGCGGCAGAGGGATTCTCTCCGAGGCGTTCCTCCGCAAGCTCAATCACTTCGAGACGGCAGAAAGCACCCAGCCGCTTGGCATATTCCGCGACGGCTTCGGCATAGAACCGCTCTTTCAGCTTTCCGACGCAGATCAGGCGGATGTTCAGCATCAGGAGACAGAAAAAGTTCTCGCCGTGTAGGCGTCTTCTTCGTCGTAATGCACGCGGATATCCGCTCCCAATGCATTCAGCTTCTCCACGAAGCGCTCATATCCGCGCTCGATGAAGTGGATATCGTCAATCTCGGTCTCACCGGAGGCGACCATGCCCGCAATGACCATCGCCGCGCCTGCACGCAGATCGCAGGCATGCACCGGCGCGCCCGTGAGTCTTCGGCCTCCGTCGATCACGGCCACACGGCCGTCCACCTGGATTTCCGCCCCCATTTTGCGCAGCTCGTTGACATATTTGAAGCGGTTGTCATAGATTCCCTCGGTGATGACCGAGGTCCCGTTTGCCAGGCAGAGCAGCACGCCGAACTGCGGCTGCATATCCGTCGGAAAGCCCGGATACGGCATGGTCTTGAGATTGATGCGGCGCAGCGTGGTCGGTCCCTTGACCAGAAGCGCTTCTTCATACTCCTCAACCACGGTTCCGGTCTCGCGCAGCTTTGCGCTGATGCCTTCCATGTGCTTGGGGATGATGTTTTTGATCAGGACCTCTCCGCCCGTGGCGGCCGCGGCAACCATATAGGTGCCCGCTTCAATCTGGTCCGGGATAATCGTGTAGGAGCCGCCGTGCAGCTCTTCCACCCCGTTGATTTTGATGGTGTCGGTACCGGCCCCGCGCACATCCGCTCCCATGGAGTTGAGGAAGTTTGCAAGGTCCACGATATGCGGCTCTCTCGCGGCGTTTTCAATGATGGTTCTGCCCTCCGCGAGGACGGCCGCGATCATGATGTTCATCGTTGCGCCGACGGAGACCTTGTCCAGATAAATCCTGGCCCCGTGAAGTCTGCCGTCTATGGTGTCGGCGTACACGAAACCGTTTTTCACGCTGATCTCTGCCCCGAGGGCCCGCATGCCCTTGATATGCTGATCAATCGGCCGCACGCCGAAATTGCAGCCGCCCGGCATTGTGGTTTTCGCACTGCCGAAGCGTCCAAGCATGGACCCGATCAGATAGTAGGAGGCGCGGATTTTACGCATCAGGTCATAGGGGGCATCCTGATACCGTGTATCGGTGCAGTCAATTTCAATTGTGCTTTTATTCAGGTAACTGACCCGCGCCCCCAGCTGGGTCAGGATGGTAAGCAGGGTATCGGTATCGCTGATTTGCGGGATATTCTCAATCCGGCACACACCCTTTACCAGGAGTGCCGCCGGAATAATCGCGACTGCCGCGTTCTTCGCACCGCTGATTTCAACTTCGCCGTGCAGCGTAGCACCGCCGCGGATAATGTACTGATCCATGGAACACCTTCCCATTCGCTCTGGTGTTGTCAAGGCAACACCGGCGAAATATATTACCACAGAATCGCTCAATTGGCAAGCATATTCATTGGATGCCCGAAAGAGCGCATTTTCAGTATAGCATAAAGGTTCCCTTTTTTCCACATGAAACTGCCGAAAAAATAGCCTGAATCTGAAAAATTTTGAGCATTTGCCACAATTTCAAGGCAAAATAGTGTTTCTTTTCCGTCAATCGTTGACAATTTGGTTGCATTATGTAAACGAGAGGCCGGTTTTTCCCTTCCCCTCGTCTGTTTTCCATCTTCCGTTTTGCCGGTTCAGCCCTTCACCGTGGTCAGGAACAGCAGGTATCCATCTCCGTCCCCCGGATATTGGTAATCACCGATGTACTGGTCATTGGTATACGCCGTAAAATCGCCCCAGCGGCATTCAAACGGGAGATATTCCCAGTCTGTCGGAAGCTCTACGGTCTCTCTGCGCAGCTGCCGCTCATAGCCCGCATAGGTCTCCCAGAGCACCTCGACACTGCGAAGCGGCCTGTCCCAGCTGTCCAGGAAGCGATATTCCGTGGGCGCGGCGGAATAATCGAACGCCGTGACGTTGCCCACCTCGCCGTCATCGTTCAGGCTCATCACTTCGCGCAGCACCAGGGTCCCCCGGTCAAAGGCGAGCTTCTGCCGGTATCCGCTGCGGTAAACCGCATCCGCCCAGATCAGGTCTCCTTCGATCCGGTCCAGTGTCAGTGCACTCGGGCCGTCAAAATAGCTCAGAAGAAAGGTTTCGAGGTTCTGCCGGATCACCGCATCCGCCCCATAGCTGCCGACCTGCGGCCGTACCTGTCCGTCCGTGCTCTGCCCTAACTCGAAATAACAGCTCTTAAACTGTCCCGTCACACTCAGGCCGGACTCCGAGATCATGACCGGATCCTTTCCGTGCAGAAAGAGCCAGGTCGAATCGTCCGGGTTGAATGTCCGGCTGCAGATCCGCACACCGGGATACATGGAGAGAACGGTGCTCAGGCGGTTCTGCTCTGTCAGCAGTTCCCAGTCAAAGGTCAGGTCCGGATCCACCTCCGGTACATCTTCCGGAATACTCAGTTCCGTGACCCGGTATGCGAATGCGCTTCCTTCGTCTGTATTCTTCTCAAACCGGAGCCGGAAGGACCGTTCTGCCGCAGCGCGGTAGCCGAAATGCTGGATCACCGTCACGGTCTCTGCCGGGCCCGGTCCCGCCTCAAGGGAGAATTCCAGTTCCACCCCCAGAAGCTCGTCCAGGCGCTGTTTATGGAAGGCGAAATCATAGTTCAGGCTGCCGTCTGCGCTGCGAAGGAGTCTCGGGCTTGCTTCGCCAAGCCACAGGTCCGGCTCGCCGATAGGTACCTCGACGCCGATGGAGCGCTGAAACTCTTCCGCCAGGTCCTGCGGCAGGAGGTCAATCCCGTCCACCCGGTACAGCAGCGCCGCATACCATCCGGTCGCATCCCAGGCAAAATACGGCTCCCATAGACTGATCCGGTCCGTGTCGGAATTCCAGCAGGTCATTCCCACCGACATCGCCTGCGCCCAGGTGTCCTCCTCCAGGTTTTCGGGCATGGCAGGCGCCCCGTCCGGAGCGGCCCCGACGGGCAGTCCCGGAGATGCGATTCTCGCTTCCGGCGGCTCTGCAAAGGCGCATGGGTTGCCGCAGAGCAGAAGCAGTGCAAGCAGTATACAAAGGGACCCGATCAACGGCCGTCTCATTTCAGTCCTCCTGTTTCTCCGAGGCGTTCCTGTCCTGTTTGCCCTTATACGCGAGACACAGCATGGTCAGATCGTCAAACTGCATGGCCTCCCCCGTGAAGGCAGCCACATTATCCCTGACTCCCTGCAGGATCTCTTCGGGGCTTCGGTCCGCCACCGTGTTCAGCGCCGCTTCCATCCGTTCCATTCCGTAAAATTCTCCATCTGCGTTGTTCGCCTCCGGAACGCCGTCGGTATAGACGAAGATGGCGTCGCCCGGCATCATCCGGATCTCATAATCCGTATATCTGGCTTTTTTCAGCGCGCCGAGCACCAGTCCGTGCTTGTCCTTGAACACGCGGAACACGCCGTCCTGGCCCCGGAGCATGGGATATTCATGTCCGGCATTGGTGCAGGTCAGAAGTCCCGTATCCAGGTCCAGAATCCCCAGCCACACGGTCACAAACATCTTGGACTTGTTGTTTTTGCAGATTTGGGCGTTCACCGCGTTCAGGATCTCACTGGGGCTGCCGCCTTCCTGCGCCCGATAGTTGATGAGGATTTTTGCCGACATCATGAACAGCGCCGCCGGAACCCCCTTGTCCGAGACATCCGCGATCAGGATGGCCAGATGGCTGTCATCAATCAGGAAGAAGTCATAGAAGTCTCCTCCCACCTCTTTGGCCGGTGTCATGCTGGCATAGAGGTCGAAGTCTTCCCTGTCGGGAAATGCGGGGAAAATATGCGGCAGCATGGATTCCTGGATCTGGGATGCCGTACGCAGTTCCGTGCTGACACGCTCCTTCTCGGCGGTAACCCGGGTCAGGTTGTCGGTATAGTCCACGATACGGTTTTCCATGGACTGGATCTCACGATACAGGTCGCTGACTTCATCATTGGTCCGAAGATCCAGCTGGATCACGTCGTCCTTGGTAAACACCCTTTCCTCGCTGGCAAATCCGGCCGCTGCGTTTGCCAGCTGGCTCAGCGGGCGGATTGCCGTCCGGCGCAGCAGGATGATGCTGGAAATAACCGCAATTACCAGCAGCATGGCAACAAACACCAGGCTCTGTCGAAGGAAGGCGTAGCGCTCATGCACAATCTCGGTCATATTGAGATCCACACCGGCGATGCCGACGGCTTCCCCGGTCTCCAGGTCGGTGATGGGTTCGATCGCGGTGAGGAGCCAGCCGAACTCCGAGTAGTAGACCGTAGGCGGTATTTCCGAGTTATCCTCGCAATCTGAGAACTCCTCGATCGGCGCCTCCGCCGTCCCGATATAGAAGAGCTTTTCATCCGGATCCGCGATGTTATATGCGATTCCGTCCACGTCGATCTGATAATAGGCACTGTCGACATTGAAATAGTCTTTGATTGTCTCCAGCCCATACAGGAGCTGCTGGTAGTCATCCATCAGGCTCCAGCTCTCCTCATCGACCCCTGAGTCGTCTTCGCTCTCCGCTTCTTCCCCTTCCGGGAATTCTTCCTCTTCAAAATAAATGGAATACCAGCCCGGCCTGCTCTGCAGCCAGTCCTTGATGATCTGCTCGTCGTTTTCCTCGACCGCACGCTCATGGACCTCGCGGAATACATCGGTATTGACCGTTTCCCAGAAGTAGTTCAGTTCCTCGGCGTCGATATTGTTCGAGCAGGCCTCCGCGGCCCGTGCAAGCGAATCGTAGTAGTTGTCGTCTACCCGTTGGCAGAAGATATAATAGCTGATGGCCATCAGTCCTACCGCGACGGCAAGAATATTGCCGATCACCAGTATATTCAGCTTCATCTGCATGCTTCGTCTTCGCGGCTGCCGTCTCACGCCCTGTTTTTCCTTTGTTTTTTTCATGATTTTACAGTGTTTTCCGGATGGTCAGGATGTTTTTTCCGTCTCTGTACTCATACCGGACATCGTCCATGCTCTTCCTGACCAGGAAAATGCCGAGTCCGCCGACTCTGCGCTCCCTGGCGGAGAGAGTGACGTCCGGATCTTCGCTCTCCAGCGGGTTGAACGGCTTCCCTTCATCCTGAAAGGAGATGCTCACCGTGCCGGGAGCACTGTCGCCCTCAACCATGACGGTCATTTTGCCGCTTTCTCCGTCGTATGCATATCGCGCGATGTTGCTGCACAGTTCGTCGATGGCAATGTCGATCTGCGTTTTTGTTTTCACCGGGCAGCCAAGCCCGTCCAGCTCCCCGTCGACAAACTCAATGATCCGGGGAATGCTTTCCGGCCTTGCCTCTACCGTCAGCTCTTTCATGCACAGCTTCCTCCGCCGTGTGCTGCAGACGTTTTTCGCTCAGACAATCGTCAGGATATCCAGAAAACCCGTCACATCAAACACATCATGAATGATGTCGTTGACATTGGTCACTTCCATCGTTTTCTCCTGCTCCTCCAGCTCCTGCTCAAAGGTGAGCAGAACGCGCAGGCCCGCGGAAGAGAGATAGTCGAGCTTTTCAAAGTCCAGGACCAGCTTCGAAATGCCGCCCAGCATCGGCTCCACTTCGCTCTGGAACTCCGGCGCGGTATTGGTGTCCAGACGTCCGTCCAGTTTCACGGTCAGGGTGCTGCCCTCCTGTTTTTTTATGACATTCAGCATGGTGTTCCTCCTTATATTGTGTTCTTGAAATGAATGTTCTTGGTTAAATCTGTTCTGCTTGACGGTTCACAGGAGGTTCCCTGTTGCAGATCAGTATTGATAGGTGCCGCGATACTTTTTCAGTGCATACAGCGTGACCAGAATGCTCAAAAGCTCCGCCGCCGGCCATGCGCTCCAGAGTCCCGGGCCGCCGAACAGGGCCGTCAGGCCGTAAAGGCAGCAGGTCAGGATCACAAACGAGCGGATCAGAGACAGCAGGCCCGAGACGACGCCGTTGCCAAAGGCCGTAAACAGCCCGGATCCGAAGACGTTGAATCCCGTAAAGAGACAGGCCGGAAGGACAATCAGGTAGCCGAGAGAGGCGATGTCATAAAACTCCGTTCCCTTCCGGAAGAAGATCCCGACAATCTGGCCGCGGAAAACGAAGAGCAGCAGCATGGTTGCCACGCCGAGGGCCATGATCCAGCGAATGCTCAGGCGGAACACCTTCTGTCGCATCCTGACATTCCCGCTGCCGTAATGATAGGAAAACACCGGTTCCACGGCCGAGGTAAAGCCCATGAACACCATGGAAATCAGCACCTGTACATAGGTCACCACCGTCAGGGCACTCACGCCGACCTCACCGTAGCAGCGGAAGGCCAGGTGGTTCATAAACAGCACCGTGATGCCCTCCGCCAGGTTCGACACCATGTCAGACGATCCGTTGAAGCAGATCCCGCCGATTTCCTTCATGTCGGGTTTTGCCAGTTCCAGGTGATAGGAGCTCTTGCGCGCAATGGAATAGAACCAGATTGCATAGAGGATCGTGCTGCAGTAGCCGATCACCGTCGCGATGGCGGCGCCGCGGATGCCCATATGGAGCTTTGCCATAAAAACATAGTCCAGCACACAGTTGAGAACCCCGCCGATCATGATGACGATGGCCGCCACCACGGTCTTGCCCTCTCCGATGATGAGGATGCCAAGCTCCGACTGCAGCAGGATGGTCAGCGAGAACGCACTCAGCATCGTGTAGTACGGCCGCAGATATTCGATGTTTCCGTCCGTCGCACCGCAAAGCCGCATGATGGGATCAGCAAAGATCAGGCAGACAGCCGTAAAGATGATCCCGCAGATGACCGTGAAGGTCATGACCCTCGAAAACGTCTCGCCGGCTTCTTTTCGCCTTCCTTCGCCGACTTTTTTGACGATGACGGCGTTGCCGCCGCTGCCGATCATGATTCCAACCGCGATGAAAAGACTGATGATCGGATAGTAGAGGCTGATGGCGCTGATCGCCATCGACCCGACATAGCGTTCAATAAACAGCCCGTCCACCATCTGGTATACGCCGATGAAGACGAAGGTAAAGATGCTGGGTGCGACAAACTTCAGCAATGACCAGAAGGTAAATTCCTGTGACAGCTCTTGTTCCTGATCCATCTGTTCTTACTTCTTTCTGCTGAAAATACCCGCGATCGTCTTGAAGAAGGTCTTCTTGTTTTCCAGCTTTTCCTTGATTTCGCCGATGGTTACATCAGCCTGGGAGTTGTGCGTTACGAGGGCCTGGGCCAGCTTGACATAGATGTCCTTGAAACGCTCCATGCTCTCTTCGGCGTAAAGGCTGGCGGCAAAGTCGATCATCAGCGTCAGCCCGTCGGCGCCGTCCAGAATCTCCATATCCAGGATGGTCTGAGACGCCGCCTGATTCTGGCGGATGTCCACCATCTCGATATCGAAGCCTTCCATTCCGCCCATGTCGCGGATATCCTGCTGATACAGCAGGTAGGCGCTCTCGCCCTCTTTGACCTGGTTGCGGCTGTCCACATAGGGATAGCAGCTGTGCTCAATGCCCTTCTGCACCTGCTCATGCACGTCGGCGAAGACGTTGCGCAGGGTATCGCTGTCCTTAAAGCGGATGCCCACGGGCAGATCGCGGAACAGCAGGCCCACCGTCGTCATGTTCTGCAGATCCTCGCGACCGTTGTAGATCCAGGAGATCTTCACGTCGGGCGCATGGTTGTAGATGGAGATGGCAAGGGCGGCCACCGTGATGAAGAATTCATTGCGGCTGATCTTGTAAGCCTTCTCCATGGCGTTCATCTGCGGTTGGAGGATGCCGAGCGGGGCAAAGAGCTCGCCCATCTCGTTTTCTCTGGAGTCGTGGTCGGTCTTCGGGAAACTCGACCACTCGATCCCGTCGTAGCGGTCTTCGAAGTATTTCCGGCTCTCCTCATAGAAGGGCGTATTCTCGGCCTCTTCACGCCGCTGCAGCATCAGGTAGTAGAAGTCCGGATCCGCTTCCATCCCCATATAGGTCTTGCCGATGTCGCTCATGAACACCTTCAGCGAGGTGCCGTCGAACACGGAGTGGTGCACGTCGAAGAATACATAGCCGGCTTTTTCCGTCTCGAACACTCTGCATCGGTAAAGTCTTCCACCGACGATCTTGAACGGGTAGACCATCGTGTCGCGGACATAGCGGAATTCAAACTCCGTCATCTTCTCCACGTGGATGTCCTGAAGCAGCTCGGGATGGTAGCTCTGTACCAGCTCTCTGTCTTTGTTCCAGGAGAATTTCGTCAGCAGGGCCGGGTGGCGTGAGATGACCTCCTTCAGCGTCTCGGCCATCTTCTCCAGGTCGATCATCTCTTTGTCCAGCTTCATCATGGAGTAGAGATTGTACATGGTGGAATTCGGCGTGTAGAGCTGATAGTCAACCATGTAAAGCTGCTCGGTGGTGAGGCGGTGCTCCGTCTCTCTGGCCTGCTGTTCCTTCACGGCGGGCGGCACCCCGTCGTTGTCCTTCAGGCTCTCCAGGTAGAGCTCCGCAATCTTCTCCGGCGTACGTCCGCGGAAGATGATGCCCGCGCTCAGGCCCTCCAATGCACACTGGCTGACCACATCGATAGACCCCAGGGAATCGCCGCCCAGCTCGTAGAAGTCGTCACGGATGCCGACCTTTGAAAGCCCAAGAACCTGCGCCATCGCAGCGCAGATGGCCGCTTCCGTGTCATTGGTCGGGGCGACATAGCGGCTCTGGAAGTCCCTCGCATCCGGCGCCGGCAGGGCACGGCGGTCCAGCTTTCCGCTGGCCTTGAGAGGAACGGAGTCGATCTTCATGAAGTAGGTCGGGATCATATAATACGGCAGACGCTTCATCAGTTCTTCGCGCAGCGCCGCCGGGTCGAAGTCCACATCCGCCGTGTAATACGCGCAGAGGTAGCTCTTCCCCTCCTCTTCAAATCCGCGTGCCGCGCACCAGCCGATGTTGAGGGCCTGTTTGACCGCGGCCTCGATCTCCGCCGGTTCGATGCGGTTGCCGTTGATCTTGATCATGTCGCCGCTGCGGCCCAGCAGGACATAGTTGCCGTTTTCATCCCTGGTCGCCAGGTCGCCGGAATGGTAGACGCCGTTTACAAACGCCTTCGCCGTCTCTTCCGGAAGATTGATATAGCCGCGGACATAGGGGTTTACGAAGCAGAGCTCGCCGGTTTCGCCCTCCGCGACCTCGTTTCCGTCCTCGCCGAGAAGGGTGATCTTCGTCTCCACCTGGGGCTGGCCGATGGGGCAGGTCTCATAAGCCTTGTCGATCTTGAAGAAGCCGACGGCAAAACCGCTCTCGCTGCAGGCGTAGATGTTGATGAGGTCCAGATTCTTGTTGTACAGGTTGTTTGCCGGTTCGCTTCCCACAAACAGCATCCGCAGGAAGGGTCCTGTATTGTTGCCGAGCTTGCGCACATACGACGGCGTCAGGAAGGTGATGGTGATGCGTTTGGTCAGGAAGAACTTGGCCAGCGCAGAAGGATTCTTGATGGTCGAATACCCGACGATGTAGTTTTTGCCGCAGTAGACATTCAGCGCCGCAAGAATCACGATCACCGTCGCGACAAAATTCATCGGGGCCAGTGTCGCCAGGCGGTCCTTCTCGTTAAAGGGAACCTTGCCGTCCATGCGGATCGAGTCGATCGCCCGCTGGAGGTTTCCGTACTCATGGAGTACGCCCTTCGGATTTCCCGTGGTGCCCGAGGTATAGATGGCATAGGCCGCGTCGTGCTCGTCCGGATTCTCGTGCCCGGTGAGCGGCTCACCGCGCATGATGTCTTCCCAGTTGTTCATGGAGATTTCCAGCTTGCACTCGCAGTCCTTCCGGATATAGTCGATGCGCTCCGGAGCATAGGTGTCCTCTACCAGCGCCCAGGCTGCGCCCGCCTTCCACACGCCGATCATGGCGATCACCGGCAGCACGCCGCGCGGCAGATCGATCAGCACAAAGGTCTCTTTTCCGATCTT
>CADAPN010000029.1 GCA_902789835.1 Oscillospiraceae bacterium | reverse complement strand
CCCGCCACAAAGGCATCAAAATGCTTGAATTTTCCCTTGAAGCAGTGCCACAGCACCCGATATTTCCATTCATTTTTGTATTTGATCTCCACATCGTTGTGGATGAACATGACGCGCTTTCTGGCCGGGACCGTCAGCGCGCCCACCGCGCAGGAGCACTGGTAGGAGTTGAAATCCACCGCAAGGTCAAACAGGATGTCCTTCGGAAAATCATAGTGGATGTGCTTCAGGGCATAGTCGAAGGGCACAAAGGAATAGAACCTCGGGGTCGGATTCAGGTAGTGGATGTGCAGTTCTTTCGGAAAGTCCAGATTCCAGAAGTCGTCCTTTCTGGAGAGGAACAGATGCATCTCGAAGCGGTCATAGTCCATGTTCCGCATGAGATTGACGGCGGATTTCTGAATGCCGCCCACATCCAGATCATTCTGAAAGAACGCGATTTTCTTCTTCATGCTTTGGTTTCTCCTCAATTTCATTCCGGCCCGTCTTCCCGTTACACAGAAGACAGGTCACAGAGTTCAGCGGTAGATCCGCATCTCGGCGTCATAGGTCTCCAGCCTGGTGAATTCCGCAAAGTCCGGCGCCAGTTCCGGACAGAGCTGCCGCAGCGCCGAGGACAGCAGGTCCGGATTCAGGGTCGGCTCCTGCGCCGAAATCACGGCGTGAAGGCGGATGTCCTCTCCCGCCGACTCAAAGCGGATGCTTCGAATTGCCGGGCGGATGTCCGCCTGGCCGATGCCGCGCTTGGTCTTTTTCTCGATGACAATCTCGCTCTGGCGGAAGAACTCCTCCAGTTTCCCGATCTCCGGCACGCCGTGGTCGTATTCCAGCGTGCCCTCAATCTCCAGCCATTTCAGAAGCGCACTTTTCCGTTCGCTCTCATAGGCCTCCAGCACCCGGATCCCCTCCGGGAGCACGGCGGTGAGACGCGCCGGGAGCGCGGAGAGCTCCGCATCCTCCCGCAGGCGAAAATCCATCAGCTCACAGCGGCTCGCCGTACCGACGGACAGCGGCAGCAGAATGGAAATCAGCGGATGCGGGTTGAAGCCCTCGGAATACTTCAGTTCCAGTCCGGCCCGGGCAAAGGCGCGCTGCATCGTCGCCATCAGGTCCAGGTGGGAGATGTAGACGGCGCGGCCGGTCTTTTCAAAGCGCAGTCTCAGTTTATCCATCGCATTTTCCCTCCGTCAGAAGCTTCGCCGCGCCGCAGGCCGAGCACTGCTTCCGGCAGTCCGGCGAGAGCTCGGCGCGGTAGGCCCGCTCCCGTTCCCGCAGCAGATGGGCCTTGCGCACACCGACGTCGATGTGGTCCCAGGGAAGCACCGCATCCGTCGGGATCTCGCGGTTGGCGTAGAAGGCCGGATCGATGCCGCAGTCCGAAAACGCCTGCATCCAGCGCTCGAAGGAGAAATAATCCGTCCACGCGTCCAGCCGCCCGCCCCGTCGGAACACCAGCTCGATGGCATCCGCCACCCGCCGGTCGCCCTTGGAGAGCACCGCCTCGATGAGGCTTGTCTGGGCGTCATGCCAGTTGTAGACCACGTTCTTTGCCGTGATGGCCCCGCGCAGCAGGTTCACCCGGCGCATGTATTCCTCGAGGCTGATCTGCGCCTCCCACTGGAAGGGGCTGTGCGGCTTCGGGATAAAGCAGGAGGTGGAGATGGTGATCTTCACGCCCCGGTTCTTGTTCTTCGCGTTCAGGCGCCAGCAGTGCAGCACCTGGTTCGCCATTTCGGCGATGCCGAGGATATCCTCGTCCGTCTCGGTGGGGAGGCCGAGCATGTAATAGAGCTTGACGCTGTTCCAGCCGCCCGCGAAGGCGATGGCGCAGGTGTGCAGCAGGTCCTCCTCGGTGACATTCTTGTTGATGCAGTCACGCAAGCGCTGACTTCCGCCCTCCACGGCAAAGGTCAGGCCGCTCTTGCGCACCTTCTGCAGGCGCTGCATAATCTCCATGGAGAAATTATCCGCCCGCAGGGACGGCAGGGACAGACCGATGCTCCGCTCCTCGCAGTATTCCAGAAGCCCGTCGCAGAGGGCCGGAAGCTCGCGATAGTCGCTGGTCGAGAGGCTCAGAAGGGTAAGCTCCTGATAGCCGGTATTTTTCAGGGCCTCGATGCCCTGCCGGACCAGGGTCTCCTTCTTCTTGGCGCGGATCGGGCGGTAGACATGGCCCGCCTGGCAGAAGCGGCAGCCGCGCACGCAGCCCCGGAACAGCTCCAGGCTCACCCGGTCGTGGACCACCTCGGTGGAAGGCACAATGGGGCTCGTCGGGAAGGGCACGGCGTCGAGGTTTGAGATGATGCGCTTCGTGACCTTTTCCGGCGCGCCCTCCTTCGGGGTGACGGAGGCGATGTTTCCGTCCTCCAGGTAGCTGACCTCATACAGCGACGGGACATACACCCCGCCGATCTGTGACGCAGCCCGGAGAAAGTCGCGCTTGCTCCAACCCTCCAGCTTGGCCTGCCGCAGCAGGGTCAGGAGCTCGTTGTTCATCTCCTCGCCCTCTCCGATGACAAAGAGATCCATAAACGGCGCCATGGGTTCGGCGTTCACGCCGGCGGTGCCGCCCGCCCAGATCAGCGGAAGCAGCTCCGGCCGGTCTTCCGAACGCAGCGGAATCCCCGCCATGTCCAGCATGTCCAGCACCGTGGTGTACGCCATCTCATACCCGACGGAAAAGGCCACGGTATCAAATTCCGAAACCGGGTCCCCGCTCTCCAGGGCGTAGAGGGGGATGCCGGCCTGTTTCATCTCGTCATACATGTCGCCCCAGGGGGCAAAGACGCGCTCGCACCAGACAAAGGGCAGGCTGTTCATGGTGTGATACAGGATGCTGAGCCCCAGATTCGACATGCCGATCTCATAGGTGTCCGGGAAGCAGAATGCCAGGCGAAGGTCTACTTCGTCTTTGTTCTTCAGGATCTGGTTGTATTCGCCGCCCGTATAGCGTGCGGGCTTCTGCACCCGGGGCAGGATGCGTTTGAGTCTTTTATCCATTCTCTTCTCCGTATTCTCCCTGATTGAACTTCTCCAGGAAGCTGTGCATTTCGCCGCCGGTCTTGTAGCCTGGGAAGGTGTCCAGATGCACGGCGTGGATGCTGTTGAAGATACTGCGGTCGATGTTGGGGTTTCCCTCCCGCAGCCTTTGAATCAGGAGCTTTGTCTCCTTGCGCTTGCTGCTGTGTTCGTCGCTGTCACAGTTCTGTGTGAAGCGGCAGGCACAGCGGATAAAGTGCAGGTCGTTATAGCGGCACCAGGCCAGAATATCGTCCTCATGGACGCAGTAAAGCGGGCGGATCAGGGTCATGCCCTCGAAGTTCTTGCTGTGCAGCTTCGGCTGCATGGCCTGCAGCTGGGAGCCGTAGAACATGCCCATCAGGGTCGTCTCGATCACATCGCTCAGATGGTGCCCGAGGGCGATCTTGTTGCAGCCGAGCTTCTTTGCCTTGCTGTAAAGATAGCCCCGGCGCATCCGGGCGCAGAGATAGCAGGCCGAGCTGCTCTTTCCCACAGACGCCGTCACGTCGAAGATATCCGTCTCAAAGACCGTGAGCGGGATGTTCAGGAGCTTTGCGTTCTCCTCGATCACCCGGCGGTTTTCCTCGTTGTACCCCGGGTCCATCATCAGGAAAACCAGCTCAAAGGGCACGTCGCTGTGCCGCTGAAGCATCTGCAGGAGCTTGGCGTTCAGGAAGGAATCCTTCCCCCCGGAGACGCAGGCGGCGATTTTATCTCCCGCCTGTACCAGTTCATACTGTTTCATGGCGTTGATGAACGGCCGCCACAGGCTCTTGTGGAATTTTTTATTGATGCTCTGCTCTACCAGCTGGTATTTTTCAAGCTCTCTGCTCATGCGTTTCCCCCGAAAATCAAGTCTTTTTATGATACCATGCACTTGAGAAAAGTGCAATGAAAAAACGCAGAAGTTTCCTTCTGCGTTTTTTGCTTTTGTTTTGTACGCTTCGGTTTCTCGGGCTGTTTTACGCTGCGTCTTTGTGGGCTGCCTTACCGATTTTGGGTCAACTGCTCTCAGACTTCTGCGTTTACCCGATCACCCGGATCACGTCCCAGGCTTCCCCGGATTCCAGAACCGCCCTGGCCTGTCCCAGGTTATGGCAGATCACGCACTTCAGCTCTCCCACCGTGAAGTGTTCCGGCGCAGCATCTCTCCCCATGGACCACGCGGCCTTCTCCAGAAGTCTTCCGTATTTCCCGGAGGGCTGCGGCACGGAAAGCGGTTTAAGCGCCGCGGTACGCTTCGGATTCGGCTCGGAGCCGGTGCGGATCATGATGCGTGCCAGTTCCCGCGGATTCACCGCGATGTCCACGGGATGGGTCTTTTCGGTCTCGGCGGCGTCGTTTCCGACGGGCGTAAAAGCAAAGAGCTTGTCCGCTTTCCCGCCCAGGGCAGCGCCGAACTGCGCAAGGGCGGAGCCGTAAAACACGAAGCTCTCCTTCCGCTCCGGGAAGTCCTGTTCCAGAAAGGCCTTCGCCGCAAAGCTGTTGGTGAGGATAGCGCCGCGGCCTTTTGCGAGCTGCTCTGTCAGCAGGGTTTCGGCTTCTGCCTCAGCTGCTGTTTCCAAATCGGCCGCGTCATAGACCTCGTCAATTCCGATCTTCTTCAGGCTTCCGGCGATCTCCTCGGGCGTCACGCTGCCCGGCTGCAGCTTCAGCACGCGCTCCAGCTCCGGGATGACCGCCGCATCCACCATGGCCGCGGTTTTCACGCCGTCCCGGTGGGCATAGTAGACCAGTTCATCCTTATGCTCCATGGCATAGATCGCACCCGTCGGGCAGACCTCGACACAGCGGCCGCAGCCGACGCACCCGCTCTCGGCCATGCTCCTGGCGAAGGCCGGTCCGATCGTGACCTCACAGCCGCGGCCGGAAGCCGCGAGGTTGTGCACGGTCTGGATCTTGCCGCACACGTCCACACAGCGCTTGCATTTGATGCATTTGTTGGGATTTCGGACGATGACGGTAGTTTCGTCAATCGGATGCGTGTTGTGCTTCTGAGCAAACGGCAGCACATCCACTTTGTACTCCCGCGCCAGGGCCTGCAGCTCGCAGAAGCCGTCCTTTACACAGTCGCAGAAGAAGCACATCTCACAGAACTTCGGATCCAGATCGTCGCAGCGGGAGCTTCCGATCCGCAGACAGTGGTGGCAGTCAACCGCATGGTTGGAAAGAAGCAGCTCCAGCGTCAGCTTTCTCGATTCACGGACCGCTTCGGTGTCGGTATGGACGACCATGCCCTCGCGCACTTTGGTCGCGCAGGCATGCTGGAAGGTTCTTGCCCCTTCGATTTCCACCACGCACAAGCGGCAGCTTGCCCTCGGGTCCAGTTCCTTCAGGAAGCACAGGGTCGGGATGCGGATTCCGTTCTCGCGCGCCGCTTCCAGCACGCTTGTTCCGGCAGGCACAGACAGGCTCCTGCCGTCCATGATGATGTTCACATTCGCCATGTTCATGCCTCCTTCCCGATCTTTGCATCGAAGTCTTCCGGGAAGAGCTTCAGCGCGCTCATAAACGCCGTGGTCGCGCTCTGCCCCAGCGGGCAGAAGCAGGTCTTCTGCATGTACCCGGAGAGCTTCTTGATCAGCTCCACATCCTGTCTGCTTCCCTCGCCCGCTGCCAGCTTCTCCAGCAGCTCCTCGATGCGCATGGTGCCCTCCCGGCAAGGGGTGCACTTGCCGCAGCTTTCATGCCGGAAGAATTTGGCGATCTCCCACAGGATATCCACCATGTTCCGGCTCTCGTCGATCACATACATGGCCCCGGAGCCCAGCGCCGCACCGATGGAGCGGATGGAATCGAAGTCGATGGGCGTGTCCAGCTGCTCCGGCGTCACGAAGCCGCAGCTCGATCCGCCGAGCTGGACGGCTTTCAGCTTCTTTCCTCCGGCCACTCCGCCGCCGAACTGCTCCAGCACCTCGCGCAGCGTCGCGTTTGTCGGGGCCTCGACACAGACCTTGTTCTCCACGTCCCCCGAAAGGCACATGAGCTTCGTGCCGGGGAACTTCTCGGCGCCGATGCCGCCGAACCAGTCCGCGCCCTTCCGGACGATCTCGGGGATCACGGCAAAGGTCTCCACGTTGTTCACGACCGTGGGCTTCTGGTGCAATCCCTTCACCGCCATGGAGGGCGGCTTCAGACGAGGCTCCCCGCGCTGGCCCTCCAGGGAATTTACGATGGCGGTGCCTTCGCCGCAGACATAGGCGCCCGCACCGGAGACGACCTTAATCTTCGTCCCGCCGCAAAAGCCCTTCTCTTCCGCCTGTTTCACCGCCTTGCGCAGCAGTTTGATGGACTTTTCATACTCGCCGCGGACATAGATGAAACATTCCTTTGCGCCGACGGCATAGGCGCCGATCAGCAGTCCCTCGATCACCGTATGGGGGTCGCCCTCCATGATGACGCGGTCCTTGTAGGTTCCCGGCTCACCCTCGTCGGCATTGCAGACCAGGTATTTGGTCTCCTCTTTGCTCGCAAAAGCGCTGCTCCACTTTTTTCCGGTGGAGAAGGCTGCACCGCCGCGCCCGCGGAGGCGGCTGGTTTCTTCGATGGTCAGGATGAGTTCACCCCGGTCCATGGTCCGGGCTTTTTCCAATGCCTCATAACCGCCGGCAGCAAGGTAGTCCTCGATGGAATCGGGCTTGATCCGGCCCACATTCCGCAGGGCAATCCGTACTTCATCCATCAGCGCTCACCTCCCAGCAGTTCCGGAATCTTCGCGGGATTCACGTTGGTATAGAGCTTTCCGTTCACAAGCAGATTGGGCGCCGCCTGGCACTGGCCGAGACATTCCACCCAGTCCAGGCCGTATTCGTCATTGCTCTGGCCCATCTTCAGCCCGGTGGCGGATTCCAGCGCCGCGATCAGAGCGGCGTTGTCTCCGCTGTGGCAGGCCGTACCGCGGCAGACGCGGATTTCCTTCTTTGCCGGCGCACTGAAGCGCAGCATGGAATAGAAGCTCGCCGTGTCATAGAGCTCCGCCGGGCTCTTTCCCTCATGCTCGGCCAAAGCCTTCAGAGCTTCTTCGGTGATATAGCCGTCCCGCTTCTGGAGGGCAAGCAGCGCGTCCAGCAGTCCGCCGTCCTGAAAGGCCTTTTTGATTACCGTCTGATAAGAGCTTGCCATCTCACACCTCCTGTACCTTCTCGACCCGGCAGGGGGTATACCGCCAGTGGGAATTGCCGGTCAGTTCGTCAATATCAGTGTTATCGGTCAGATAGTTGGCGTGCATGCCGCGTATTTCTCCCTGATAGTGCAGACCGAAGTAGTGCGGCATCAGGCAGTAGCCGGGTGATGCACGCCAAGTGATTTCTGCCGGGATCTCAACGGATCCGCGGTTGGTCGAAAGGCGCAGCTTTTCTCCGTCGGCAATACCCATCTCTGCCGCATCCACAGGGTTAATCCAGAGCGTATACAGATTGCGGTAACGGCTTGTCGCCGGATTTCGCATTGCGTTGTTTACGCCGCCCTCGTCACGCCTGCCGGAAGATAGGATCATGTTGTTTCCGTCCTTGAGCATCAGCGCCTCCCGCTCCCGCTCCGGAGTAATATACGCATAGAGGTAGTCTTCGATCTCCTTGCACCAGAGATGCATTTTCCCGTCCTTGTGCGTGATATGCTTTTCCATCATATGTTCCGTATCCGCCATACCGATCACTGCGCCCTCCGGATGGTGATCAACCAGATCAAAGGCCGCATCCAGCACACACCAGTCTTTGAAGACCGGGAGCCTGGATAGCACAGGATGCAGACCGGTATCCGCCTGGACAGTCGGAATCGCGCTTTTGAAGACAGGACTGGTCAGCAGAACCGCCCAGTTCATTGCCCGGCCGGAGGATCCCATGGCTTTTCCAAGGGTAAGTGCGATGATCGTGGCAGCCTGATCAAAGTACTTCATGCCGCCTTTTCCGATCCACATAACGACTTTCATAAAGTACTTGATGCGGTCCCCCGTGCGTACAGCCTCCTCTGCCGCGTCGTACAGGCTTTTGGGAAGCTCCGGCAGGTAGCCCATGGCCTGCGTCAGTTCCGCAAAAATCATGGAATCTTCCTTCGCCTCGCCGAAAGGCTCAAGAATGCGCTTGCGGCTGCCGAAAACCACCTCCGGATAGTTCAGCGTGAACATATCAAAGTCACCGTCGGCCTCATAGGCGCTCATACTGGGAAGCACATAATCTGCCAGCATGGTCGTCTCCGTCTCCACACAGTCGATGGCAACGAAAAGCTCCAGCTTTTTGAGAGCTTCCTCCATACGCTGTGAATCGGGATAGCTGCGGGCGGGATTCGTCAGCACACTGAAAGCCAGCCGAATGCGGTCCTCGTTGTCTCCCAGCACTTCATCCGGAAAAACTCCTTCCGGGAAAATCCCAAGAACCGGGAAGCGGTTCGTGACCGGCGTGCGCCAGACCTTTGGATCATTCTCATCCGTACTGTCCAGATACAGCACACGCTCGGGCATTACGCTGCCGCCCTTCACCAGCGCCATGCCGCAGACAATCGCAAGCAGAATGCAAAGATAGCTGCTTGCGGTGGAGTGCCGTCCGAAGAACAGGCCGAGATCGCGGTGCATGCCCCACTTTTTGGTGGTGAGAATGCGGGCAAACTTCTCCGCCTGCTCCCGGGAGATCTGGCAAACCTCCAGTGCCGCATCGATGTCAAACCCTTTAAACCACGGCAGGACAAGGGCCCAGTCTCGGGTGTATTGATTGATATACTCCTGGTTCTGCCAGCCTTTTTCCAGAATGATGGCAATCAGTGCGCGCATCAGCAGGGCGTCCGAGCCATTGGCCAGCAAGATGTGCAGGTCTGCCATGCGCGCCGTCTCGCTCAGCCGCGGATCGACAACGATGACCATCTTCTCCGGATCACGGGAAAAACTGCGGATCGTCCTCTTTGCGTTCGGCATCTGATGAGAGACATATGCGTTGCTGCCCCAATAGACAATGACCTCATTGTTCTCATCATCCGGCTCCAAAAAATGGAACGCATAGCCGAAAATGCGGCCGTGGCTCCACCAGTCGCCCATAAATTCCACGCCGATGGGATTGAAATTATACTGCGTGCCGATGGCCTTCATCAGCGGCAGTGCGGTAGCGGCCGGCGTTGTAATGGAATAGGTTCCGCCGCCGAGAAAAGCCGCAGAACGCGGACCGTGCTTTTGAATAATGGCGTTGGCGCGTTCGGCAATCTCCCGGTATGCCTGCTCCCAGGAAATGCGCTCATAGTGGTCGCCCACACGCTTTTTCGGATAGAGGAGTCGATCCCGGTTCTCAGTAAAGTATTTCGCCGTTCTGCCCTTGCGGCAGCAGTAGCCGTTTGACCGCGGGCTGGACGGGTCGGGGCGGACATTGATGATCCGATTGTCCTCGACCTCCATCTCCAAGCCGCAGGTAACGGCGCATAGATTGCACCATGTTTTTTTCCAGACACCCAAGGCAGTTTCCTCCTCTGTTTCTTCATTATTAAGGTGTTTTATGGTTTTCTTGCCCTGTTGAACGGATCGTTTGTCAGGTTACGATTTTCCACTGCCGCAGGAAAGAAGCAGCGATGGATTCTGTTAAGGAGCATATTGCTCGTCTATTTGTGAAGTGGTCACAGATGTTATATCATACACCTGCGGCGATTACAAGCCTTTTGTTAAAAAGATATCCGGAAAGCACGAAAAAAGACGAAAGCCCATCAAATCGGCTTCCGTCCTTTCGTCTTTTCACTTCTCAAAACACCTTCCGTGTTTGCCTGTCAGATGATCGCTGTTTCACCCTCTAAGGGGAGACGCATGGTCTCTCTCATGCAGGCGGCCGCAGCGGGGGCATTCCGCTCGCTCACATACCGGAAGACCTCTTCGGCATTCCGAAGCACCGCTCCGGTCCCGTTCTTCTCGATAAACTGCTGATACATACGCTGCTGCGGCTCCATGGTGCAGTGATACAGCACCGTCAGCAGGAAATTATCACTCATTCGATAGAGCATATAGAGAAACTCCGTGATCCGCACACAGAACGCTTTTCGGTCCTCTTCCCGGCGAAGCTTTTCCAGGAGTTCTCCCCATTCTTCCAGGTCTTTCTCCGTCGCTCTCTTTACGGCCAGCTCTGCCGCCATGGGGTCCAGTGCGGCGCGGGTCTCACAGAAGGAGCGCACGTCATGCGCATTGAGCCGTCCCCCGTTATACTGAAGAATCGACAGGAGCATGGCGGGATTCCCGCTGGTCCGGTAGTCTGTCACATAGACGCCGTGACGCGGCTTGACCTCTACGAAGCCCTTGTTTGCCAGCTCCGCGACCCCCGCGTTCACAATTGTCAGGCTGACCCCCATTTGCGCGCAGAGCTCTCTTGACGTGGGCAGGCGGTCACCCGGCTTCAGTTCTTCCGACAGGATCTGCCGCTCAATCTCCCGCACAAAGGTCTGCCGAACGGATAAGCTGTTCTTGGTTCCGTTGCTCATGAATGCTCCGCGTGATCGTGATGGTGATGATGGTGCTCGTGGTCATGATCCGTGGATCCGTCGGCAAAGAGCATGTCCATCCCGTGAAGGATCGCCTCCAGCACCGCCGCAAGATTTTCCTTCGCGGCCTTTTCGCTGCCGGGAAGATTCACGATCAGGGTCTTGCCCCGGATGCCGGCTACGCTGCGGCTGAGGCACCCCCGCGGGGTGATCTGCAGACTGGCCCAGCGCATCGCCTCCGGGATGCCGCGGGTCTCGCGCTCCACCACGGCCAGTGTCGCCTCGGGCGTGATGTCCCGCTGGGAAAAGCCGGTACCGCCCGTCGTCATGATGAGGCCGATTTTCTTCTCATCCGCACAGGCGATCAGTTCTGCCTTGATCTGTTCCATCTCGTCCGGAATGATGTTGGTATAAACCACGTCAAAGCCCGCTTCCTCCAGCATCCTGCAGACTGCCGGTCCGCTGGTATCCACTCGCTCGCCGCGGGACCCCTTGTCGCTGACGGTGATGACTGCCGCTGTATACTTCATAATAGAACCTCCCTGGTTTTGCTCTTTTTCTCAATGCGCTCAGTATACCGCGAAGCAGCGGATTCTTCAAGCGGCATTTCCGGAAAAGCGGCACCGGGGATCCAGTATCGCCCGGTGCCGCTTTGGAATTTTATTCTGTAACAGCGCTCTTCAGGCTTTACAGCGGCCTTTCGAGCCCGTACTTCGTGACGCTTGCATTTTCATCGGCCGGCTCGAACACGCCGTCATACACCTGCTCGGTATTCCAGAGAATGTGGTCTGTCCCCGTAAGCATCAGTCCGTTGGCATAGCAGTCATGAATGCGGCAGTTCTGGAAGAGGAAATGGCTGCAGTTCCAGAGGTTCGCGCCGTATTCGCTGCACTCATAAATCTCGGTGTCGCGGATGATAAAGTCCGAGCTGTCGCTGGCGCCGATACCGTTTACGCCACAGCCGAAGAGGCCGCAGTTGGCGATTTCCACATCCCGGCACCCGGTAAACTCAAACACATCCCCGGCGCAGGAACCGGGCGCCTCGCGCAGATGTCCGGCCGTCAGATCGCTGATGCCGATTCCGGAGCAGGAGTCAAAGCGCAGCACATCCGCATAGCGCGGTGTCGCCTGGAGCGTGGTTATGTCTTTTCCCTGACCGATGATCTTCAGGTTCCGCACCCCCTGAATCACCAGGCACGGGCCGTCGTAAACCTCCATCCAGTAATAATTTACGCCGCCTGCACCGCCGTAATTGCCAGCCGTGCTGAGGTCGATCAGCGGCGCATCCACATAAATCACGCTGTTGCTGCCGATGGCGGCGAGGAATTCATCCGCGGTTGTGACATGACTGACCGTTGCTTCTCCAGTTGCCTGCTGATCTTCTTCCGGGAAATACTCAACGGTGAATGAGAAGGTATAACTGTCTGCATCACAGGGTACCCTTGTCAGCCCTTCCAGAGCGGCCTGATCCATGCCCATACCGTTCTCATCGACCACCGGAACCGCTGCCGTGGGGGTGTCCGCGTCTGCATGGAAGAAGGGTCCGGTCAGCTGATTTCCGGCGAACTCCGTTCCGCTCACCGTCACCGGCTGGCCCGAGACAAAGAACATGCCGCCCCAGTCATACTGACCGACGATGTTGTCGCGGACGCTGCAGCCGGAGATCAAAAATCCCTGGGTATAAGAGCTTTGGAAGAGCGTCTGTGTGTTGTTTCCCGAAATCTCTGTATTGAGCACCGCAAAGCCGTTGCAGCCGTGCGCATGCAGCAGATTGAATGCGTACCAGTCGGATTCGTGTTCTTTGCTGTAGCCGCAGTGCCGGATTTCCCCGTCCACGAAACGGACGTCCTCACAGTTGAAGGTTTCAATGGCTCCGTAGGTGCAGTCATGGATGACCGTGTTTTCGGCAATAATGGAGAGGCTTTCCGACGCCGTGATGCCGTAGGTGCCGCAACCGTACAGGTCGCAGTTTTCAACGCGGACCCGGCTGCAGCTGTAGAAGTCCAAAACGCCGCCGGAGCAGTACCCTTCTCCCGGTGTGTGTCCCGCCGTGAGATTGGAGATGTGCAGATCATCACAGCTGTCCGCCGCCAGGACATTGGCGTAGCGGGGTTCGGTCACGATGCTGCAGCGCTGTACATCGCTGCCCTCCAGCCAGAGTCCAGCGACATTTCGGATTACGAGCTGGTATCCATCCCAGGAATCCACCCAGTGCCAGTATTCTCCCGCACTCACGTCTCCGTAGGTCCGGGCCTGTGTCAGGTTGTATTCCCCGTCTTCCAGCTGAATCACGCGGTCAGGCCCGATCGCATCCAGAAGTTCATCCACGGTGCTGACCCGGAAAACAGCTTCCGGTCTTATTCCGTCTGCTGCATTGGGTTCCGCTTCTTCGGCATGGGCCGCCGGAGCAATCCCGCTCCCGAAACCGGTGATCAAAAGAAGCATTGCCAGCAGCAGGGGAAACAGCGTTCTTGTTGTATGGTTCGGTCTTTTTTTCACGATTTGCTCAGTCCTTTCCGTGACAGATGATGTATCATGTATTATTGTGATGCTGAACTCAGTATAGCAGATTCCTCCGGAAAAGAGTCTGAAGAATCCTTAATTCCGTTTCCCCTGCCGGATCCGGTCCCGTTCAAAAGCCCGGTTGATTTCATTCAGGACCCGCTTTTTGTCCGCACTCCACCTTGGCGCAATCAGGCTGCGTTTTGCTCCGTCGCCGGTCAGGCGGTGAACCACCATCTCCGGCGGGATGCTCTCGATGCATTCTTCAAGAATCCGGATATAGGTATCTAAAGACAGTACTTCAAGCGCTCCCGCCCGGTACTCTTCCGCGAGATCCGTCCCTTCCAGCACATGGAGCAGTTGGAACTTGATTCCCTGCACGCCGCTTCTCCCGATGTAGGCCGCCGTCTGCCGGATCATCTCCGGTGTCTCCCCTGGGAGGCCGATGATCATATGGACAATTACAGTGATGCCCGCAGCCTGCAGCCGCCGAACCGCATCATCGTACACCTTCAGCGGATAGCCCCGCCGGATGGTCAAAGCGGTCAGCTCATGAATGGTCTGCAGACCAAGTTCGATCCAGACAGGTTTCTTACTGTTCAGTTCTTTGAGCAGCGTGATCACCTCGTCGTCGAGGCAGTCCGGCCTCGTGCCGATGGATAAAGCCGCAATGTCCGGGTGCCGGAGAGTTTCGGTGTAGAGGTTCCGAAGCCGTTCGATCGGCGCATAGGTTCCGGTGTAGCTCTGATAATAGGCGATGAACTTCTTCGCACCCTTCTCCGCCACCACCGCTTTTGCCATCTCGATGGCTTCGGAGACATTGTCCCCCACCGGGATAGCAAAGTCGCCGCTCCCGCCCGCGCAGAAGGTACATCCGCCGGTTCCTTTGCTTCCGTCCCGCGTCGGGCAGGTAAAGCCGCCGTCCAGTGCAAGTTTGTAAACCTTCTCCCCGAACTGCTCCCGCAGGAAACTGTTCAGACTGCGGTAGTGCTGATTTGTCTCATTCAGTTTTAGTTGCTCATTTTCCCTTGTCATTTGCGCCACCTGCTCTGTGCATGATGATACCACAAGTCCGAAGAAGAGGAAAGGATAATTCCGGCAGCAGGCTTACTTTCTTGATATTCCCTTGCCCGCGTGAAAATTCTCCGAAAATTATAGTATAATATTCCCTGCTTTGAAACCTTTCCTGTTTTTTGCTGTATATAAGGGTGAGAGCTCTTACATCGAAGGAGGTTCAGTATGGAAGACAGACAGATTGTTGACCTTTACTGGCAGCGTTCCGACCTGGCCATATCGGAAACCAATCAGAAGTATGGGAGATATTGCCACACCATTGCCTATAATATCTGCGGGACCAACGAGGATGCGGAAGAATGTGTCAGCGACACCTGGTTCCGTGCCTGGAATCTCATGCCCGATCGGCGCCCGACCGTATTATCGGCATTTCTCGGCCGTATCACCAGAAACTTCGCCATTAACCTTATTCAAGCGAAAAACAGGATCAAGCGCGGCGGAGGGGAAGCGGTACTTGCGCTGGACGAGCTGGAGGAGTGTATTCCCGGCGGGACAAATCCGGAACAGGCTCTGGAAGAAAAAGAACTCGCAAGGGCAATCGGAAGATTTGTTTCCGGACTTCCCAAAACAGAGAAGAAGATCTTCGTCCTGCGGTACTGGTATGTGGCATCCATGGATGACATCGCGGAAACGCTCGGATTCAGCATAGGGAAAGTCAAAACCAGTCTGTTCCGTACCCGCAAAAAGCTGAAGAACTACCTGGAGGAGGAAGGCTTATGTTAGACTCGCTGACACTTCTGCGCGCGATGAACGGCATTCATGGGGAGGATGTAGTCATGGCCGGAAAGATTTATTTTGAAAGCAGAAAAACAAGAACCACAAGGAGAATCGTTCACCTTACATTGCTGGCAGCCGTATTGATCAGTCTGCTCACCATTGGAGCATACGCAAGCAATTTCCTCGGTCTGAAAGCGATCATGATCCCCGAGGCAACTATCGAAATAAGCAACACGCCCGCCCTCGCTGCACAGCCGCAGGCAGAAACGGAGGAAATAGGCAGTGCGGCACCGGTCTCCGCGCCGGAGCCGCAGGAAGCAGCCGAACAAGCGGACAGCAACGCGCTCGTCTCCATCACCCAGCCGCAGGCGGTTCCGGAGGAGCTGGACAGCAGCATAAAGGAGAAGGTTACGAACGCCCGCGCCGCCTGGGACGAATGGCAAAACTGGCGTGAGACGGCCGCAGAGATTCCGCACAATCCGGAAGTCTTCAATTTTCCGAAGAATACCGGCGTACGCAACGAAGAGGAAAACGAAGACGGAAGCTATACGCTGTCTTTCTATGACAAAGACACCTGGGCTTTGATCAAACCGGATGCTAACGGTGCGCCGGACTATTCCGCCGCTCCACCGACCGAAGTCCGTATTGCCACCGCCGATGAGATGGCGGCACACAAGGCCTGGATGGAATATCAGTATAATACCTACGGGGACTACGATTTCAACTACGACATTCACAACGAAACGGAAGCGGCAAAGCTGGAAGCAATCGCCGCGAAGTACGGGCTGCGTCTGCGCCGCG
>CADAPN010000028.1 GCA_902789835.1 Oscillospiraceae bacterium | reverse complement strand
CAGCTCGTCGATGGAGACCCAGATCCGCGAGACACCCGCTTTCAGCAGGTCCCCGGCTCTCTCCCGCGTCAGCAGCGTCCCGTTCGTGACCAGTTCGACTTTTTTCCCTTGCGCAGAGGCAAGCGCCGCCATCTCCGTGAGCGACGGATGTACCAGAGGTTCCCCCATGCCGCCGAAAAAGACGGTCCGGGTATCCCGCAGAACAGGATCGTCCATCAGGCGCGCAAAAGCCGCCGGGTCGAGATCGCCGAAACGCTCGCCGACCCAGCTGTGCCGGAAACACATCTTGCACCGAAGATTACAGCGGGAGGAAGCCTCCACATACAGTTTTTGGATTTGGTCGTCCATGCTGCCCTCTGTCAAAACAGGCTCTCCAGTTCCATGTCCAGAAGGTCCGCCATATACAGGCGGCCGGTCTCCACCGGCCGTCCGGTCAGAAGCCTGGTGCAGAGCGCCGTCTGCATTGCGGCGCAGAACGGCGGTGTAAAGGAGAGGGAGGTCTTGCTGCCGAGAATGGCAGTTTCCGGGTAGATTCTGTCAATGAGATCAGCCCCCGGCATGACGACGGCCGCCTGGGCGCTCCAGCCGCAGATCGCCCCGTGGATCAGGGGAATATCCTCCTCCGCGCATGCGCGGGCGAGAATCCGGCGCGCCCGGATATTGTCCAGCGCGTCCAGCACAGCGTCACAGCCCCGGATCAGCCGGCCGGCGTTTTCCTCCGTTACAAATTCCGGGATCGCCTCAAAGCGCACGTCCGGGTTTACCAGCGCGGCGCGCGAGGCCGCTGCCTCCGCCTTGGACTGTCCCAGAGACGACGGACAGGAGAGCAGCTGGCGGTTCAGATTGGACGCCTCGAACACGTCGCCGTCGGCGGCGCGGATCGTCCCTATGCCGAGGCGAAGAAGCATTTCGATGAGATAGCCCCCAAGGCCGCCGCAGCCCGCCACGAACACCGTCTTCGTGCGCAGAAGGGTGCACTCCTGTTCCGTCAGAGCGCCAAGATTGCGGACATAACGTTCGTCCATTGTTCAGCCGCCTCCCACCGGCGGGAAGAGAGAGATGATATCGCCGTCTTTCACGGGATCCTGCGGTTTGGAGTGAAAGCCGTTGATGAGCAGGATGGCGACTTCCTCCGAGGGGATCGCAAAGCGGCGGAGCAGGTCAGCAGCGGTGAAAACCTCTTCCGCGGGGACCTGGGCGATCTTTCCCCGACCCTCGCGGAGCGTGGCGAAAAAGCGTACTTCGATCATGGTATCACTTCCCTTTTCAGATTGATTTGCAGGTAAAGGAAAAAGGGGAGGCGGGAAGCCTCCCCTTGTCGGATATTATACTTATTTCCCTACGCACTCGTCAAGGCCGAGCTTCTTCAGCGTCTCGTCTGTCGGGAAGGCGTTGACCCAGCCGCGGGCGGCATAGTACTGCGGCAGGGTGATGTCGAGCTTGTTGACCATGCCCTTGGAGGGGCCGTTGGAGATGGGCTCGATGAGCAGACGCTTGGGCAGGCGGTCATCCTCCGGCTTCATGCCGGCGGCCTTGTTGAACATACGCTCGATGTTGAAGATCCGGTCACCGACCTCCAGCAGTTCCTCGGGCGTGTAGTTCGTGCCGGTAGCGGCGTTGAGCAGGCTTGCATACTCGGGTGCGCCCAGGGCAAAGGAAGTAAACAGGCAGTTGCCCATGGAGTCAATGACGGCGGTCAGATCCTGGAAGGTCTTGGCCCAGCCGGCCTTCTCGTCAGTGACGGTACGGTCCAGCTGTGCGGGGATGCCGAGGACTTCGGGCGCGATCATATAGCCGCGCACGTGGGCTGCGCCGCAGTTGGCAGTGGCATAGTTGATGCCGATGCCCTGGATGGCGCGGGCGTCATAGGCGGGGATCTCCTGCTTCTTGACGCTCATGGAGAACTCGGGGTGGCCGTAGTGCTCGCAAAGGCGGGCGGAGCCGGAGGACATGAGCCAGTCAAGCTCTGTCTTGGGGTCGCCCATGCGCTTGGTCCACTCGATCAGGGCTTCCTTGCTGCCCCACTCCAGCGGAACGCCGGCGCAGTCTTCTTCCTTGATGCAGCCGTTCTGGTACAGTTCCATGGCGGCCGCGATGGTGCAGGGCACGCCGATGGCGTCCAGGCCGTACTCATTGCAGAGGCGGTTGCACTCATCGATGGTGTAGAGGTCATCGTTGCCGCAGTCGCTTCCGTAGGCCCACAGAGGCTCGTACTCGGGGCCGCCGACAATCTTGTCGTCATGCTTGATGACGCGGCCGCAGGCGATCGGGCAGTGATAGCAGGCGCCGGGTTTGACCAGATATTTTTCCGCCAGCGTCTCACCGGAGAACTGATCGGCGGTGGGGCAGTAGCTCTCCTGCCAGTTCTTGGTGGGCAGGGCGCCGATGCCGTTGATGACATTGACCAGGGAAGCGGTGCCGAGGGCGCGCAGACCTTCACCGGTCAGGGGATTGGCGGTCATGATCTTGAGGCAGGCCTTGTTGGCCTCCTTCAGGGCCTCCACATCGGCAATGACGTCCAGCTGCTTGCGGGTGGCGGTGACGACGATGGCCTTGAGCTTCTTGCTGCCCATGACGGCGCCGGTGCCGGAACGGCCGGCGGCACGGTCCTTGTCGTTCATGACGGCGGCCAGCAGCACCTGCTTTTCACCGGCGGGGCCGATGTTCAGGACGGAACACGCATCGCCGTGCTTCGCCTTCAGCTTGTCGTCCACCTCTTCGCTCAGCATACCCAAGTACTCTCTGGCGTCGAGGATCTCGATTTTGTCATCCGTGATGTTGATATAGCTCCACTCCGGCGCCACGCCTTCCACGATCAGCGCATCCCAGCCGGCAAACTTCAGCTTGGCGCCCCAGATGCCGCCGGAGTTGGCGCAGGCGATCATGCCGGTCAGCGGGGACTTGGTCACGACCATGTACCGTCCGGAAGACGGGGAGTTGGAGCCGGTCATGGGTCCGGTGATGTAGACGAGTTTGTTGTCTGCGGACAGCGGGTCTGCGGTTGCCACGCCCTCGTCATAGAGAATCTTGGTGCCGAGGCCGCGGCCGCCGATAAACTTCTGGGCAATTTTGAGGTCCAGCGGTTCGACCTTGATCTCACCGGTGGTCAGATTGATGCGGGCAATTTTTTCATAGTAAGCGTTGCTCATCATGTACCTCCTGTATTTGATTCCTGGTAATTACAAACAATATTTCTTTTGTTTCGATCTCTGTGACTTTATTATATTTTTTCCTCCCTTTCCTGGCAAGCTTCCATCCCCATTTCCGTGCGAACTGGTATGAAGCGCCCCGAACGCAGCACCTCTTTGTCTCTTTCTCCGTGCGAATTTGTACGAACCGGTACGAAACCGTCTGTACGTTCGACTTCTCTAACTCTTGTATCATGGGCGCAAACCCGCTATAATAATCGGGAATATGATTCTTGAAGGTGATCCGCCATGGCACAGAACAAATCGCTCTCCACCCAGGAGGTCGCGGACATTCTCCATGTGAGCAAATCCACGATCTATGACCTGATCCGGCGCGGAGAGATTAACTCCTATAAAATCGGCCGAAAGGTCCGCTTCACACAGGACGACGTGGACAGCTACATCGCCCGTTCCCGCCATGAACAGAGCGTGCAGCCGGTGCGTCAGGTCGATGTTCACAGCGCTCTGCTGTCTCCTGAGCAGGACGCTTTTCCATCGCTTGTGATCTCCGGGCAGGATGTTGTGCTCGACATTCTCACCAATTATCTCCATCAGGCCGGCGTGACGGCCCAGCGCTGCTACCTCAGCAGTTTTGAAGGGCTTCTCTCGCTTTATGAGCAGCGGGTCACCGCGGCCGCCTGCCATCTCTATGACGCCGAGGAGAAGGCCTTCAACACGCCCTTCGTAAAGAAGCTCATGCCCGGAGTCCCCGCCGCCCTCATCAACATCTCCTACCGTACCCAGGGCTTCTATGTCGCCGCCGGGAATCCGAAGGAGATTCACGGATGGCGGGATCTCTCCAGGCGGGATCTTTCCATTCTGAACCGGCGTCCCGGATCCAGCGCGCGGATTCTGCTGGACGGGCAGCTCCGCCGCATGGGTCTGGATTCGCGCATGGTCGCGGGGTATGAACGTGAGATGCGCTCGCACCTGACCATGGCGGCGGCAATTGCCTCCGGAGAGGCCGATCTGGCCATCGGGACAGAACGGATTTCCCGGCAGATCGACGGTCTGGACTTCATCCCGCTTCTGGAAGAGCGCTTCGATCTCGTGGTCCGAAAAGATTTTCTTGAAACGGACGCTGCGGACCGCCTGCTGTCGATTCTCCGCGCTCCCGCCTTCCGGAAGGAAATCAGCCACTTCACCGGGAACAATTACCGGGATATCGGCTCAATCATCGCGGAGGTGTGACAGATGCTGCAGGTTAAGACACCCGAGGAAGTTCTTCGTCTGATTCACGACCAATTTAAACCCATTTCGGGGCTGACAGAATTCGTTCCGCTCGAGTCGGCGGCCGGGCGTACCCTCTCCGCGGACATCACTGCAGAGGAATATGTGCCCGATTTCAACCGCTCCACCGTCGACGGCTATGCACTCCGGGCCGCGGATACCTTCGGCTGCTCCGACGCGATTCCGGCTGTTCTCTCCCTCCAGGAGGAGATTCGCATGGGCGAGAACGCAGGCTTTGCACTTCTTCGTGAAAACTGCGCCTATGTGCCGACCGGCGGCGCACTGCCGGAGGGGGCCGACTGTGCGGTCATGCTGGAGTATTCCGAAGACTACGGAGACGGCACCATCGGCATCATGAAGCCGGGTGCCCCCGGCATGAACGTCATTTTCCGCGGAGACGACGTCTGCCCCGGCAAGATCGTACTCCGGGCCGGACGCGTTCTCACGGCGCAGGACATCGGCGCTTTGGCCGCCATCGGGAAGACGCTTGTCCCGGTACAGCGCAGGCTGAACGTCGGCATCATTTCCACCGGGGATGAGCTCGTCCCACCTGATCAGCAGCCCCTGCCCGGTCAGGTCCGTGATGTAAACACAGCCCTGCTCAGCGCGCTGCTCGCGGAGCAGGGGGCTGAAGCGCATTCTTACGGCATCATCGTGGATGATGAGGAGCTTCTGCGGGAAACCGTCACCCGCGCCGTGCAGGAGTGCGACGCGGTGCTCCTCTCCGGCGGCAGCAGCGTCGGCGTCAAGGACGCCTCCTGCCGGATCATCGAGTCGCTCGGCGAGCTGCTGCTGCACGGCATTGCCCTCAAGCCAGGCAAGCCCACCATCATGGGCCGTGTCGGAAACAAGCCTCTCATCGGTCTGCCCGGCCACCCGGTCGCGGCCTTTGTGGTCGCCCGGCTCTTTGTGCCTCCCCTGCTGGACCGGCTTGCAGGTCGGGAGCGCTCTCTCTGGTCCGTGACGGCAGAACTCAGCGAGAGTGTCGGGGCCAACCACGGCCGCGCTCAGGTGAACGCCTGCCGGCTGCTCCGGCAGGATGGGCGCGTTCTGGCGCTTCCCATCCGTTCCAAATCCGGGCTGATCACGCAGCTCGCCGGAGCGGACGGCTTTTTCTGCATTGAACGGGACTGCGAGGGTCTTCCGAAAGGCGCTCCAGTCCAGGTCTATCTGAACTGATACGGAGGGTTTACCATGAGCTTTGAATATCTGACCAACATCCCGCTGGAGCAGGCGAAAAAAGACTACCTCGCCCTGCTGCGCGAAAACGGCTTCTGCCCGCAGACCGAAACGGTCGCCGTACAGCATGCCTACGGCCGTGTGACCTCCCGTGCCGTCTATGCCAACATCAACGCCCCTCACTATGCCGCCAGTGCCATGGATGGGATCGCCCTGCACGCGCGGGACAGTTTCGGCGCGACGGAGACCACCCCCGTTATCCTCCGCGAGGATCAGTATGTCGTCGTCGACACCGGAGACCCGGTGCCGGAGGGCTGCGACGCGGTCATCATGGTGGAAGATATTGTAAAAAACGACGACGGCAGCGTCACCATCCATGCCGCGGCAGCTCCCTGGCAGCATATCCGCCAGATTGGAGAGGACATCTGCGCCGGAGAGATGATTCTCCCCGGCTATACCGAGGTCACTCCCGCAGCCATCGGCGCCATGATTGCCGGCGGCGTGACGGAGCTTGAGGTCATCCGCAGGCCCGTCGTCGCCATCATTCCCACCGGCGACGAGATCATCCCGCCCTGCGCCGACCCGAAGCCCGGAGAAATCCTGGAGTTCAATTCCTCCATTTTCTCCGCCATGCTGAGCGACTGGGGCGCCGTACCGAAAACCTATCCCATCGTCCCGGACCGCTTTGACAAGATCCGTGCCGTGCTCCGGCAGGCTGCGGATGAGTGCGACATGGTCATCCTGAACGCAGGCTCCTCCGCCGGCCGCGACGATTACTCCACCGCGTCCATCCGGGACGTCGGGCAGGTGCTGTATCACGGCATCGCCATCAAGCCCGGCAAGCCCGCGATCCTCGGCTGCCGCGGGCCGAAGCCGATTCTCGGTGTCCCCGGCTACCCGGTCTCCGGCATCATCGTCATTGAGGAACTGCTGCGGCCGCTGATTGAACTGTGGCTCGGCCGGGAGAGTGAAAGCCGCAGCCGGACCCGTGCCATTCTGACACGGCCGGTGGTCTCCGGTCTCAAGTATCAGGAATACGTCCGCGTCCGGATGGGCTATGTCGGCGACCGGCTCACCGCTTCTCCTCTGCTCCGCGGCAGCGGCGTGGTCTCCTCCTTCATGAAGGCCGACGGCATCGTCGAGGTTCCCCAGGGGACCGAGGGCTTCCAGTCCGGTGAAGAGGTCCGTGTCCGCCTGCTGAATGCGAAGAAAAAGCTCAAGAACACCCTCGTCGTCATCGGCAGCCACGATCCGCTGCTGGATGAGCTCTCCGATCTGATCCATACCGCCAACCACAGCATGTATGTCAGCTCCGCTCATGTCGGTTCCATGGGTGGCATCATGGCTGTACGCCGCGGGGAGGCGCATGCCGCCGGCATCCACCTGCTGGATACCGGGACCGGTATCTATAACCGCAGTTATATCCGTAAGTACTTCCCCCACGGCGGCGTTTACCTCGTCCGCTGCGTCGGGCGTCAGCAGGGGCTCATGCTGCAGAAGGGAAATCCGCTTGGGATTCAGGGCTTCTCTGACATTGCGCGAGAGGGGGTCCGCTATGTCAACCGCCAGAAAGGCTCCGGCACGCGCATCCTGATGGATTATCTCTGCGGGAAATACGGCATCCACCCGGACCAGATCTACGGCTACGAGCGCGAGGAGATGACCCACAACTCCGTCGCCGTTCAGATTGCCAGCAGCTCCGCCGATGCGGGCATGGGGATTTATTCCACCGCACGGCTTTATGACCTGGACTTCATACCCGTCTGTGTGGAAGAATATGACCTGCTGATTCCTGAAACCGCCTGGTCTTCCCCAATGGTCCGGCAGCTCATCGAGACGCTGAAGAGCTCCGCCTTTGCCGAGCGTATCACCGCCATGGGCGGATATACCCTGGATCAGCCCGGCGAAATCATCGACCTGGTCTGAGATGGAGCGTTTCGATGTCGCCGTCATCGGCGGAGGTCTGCTGGGCTGCTTTGCCGCCCGGAACCTCTGCCGCTGGAACGCCTCCGTCCTTCTTCTGGAAGCCCGCGAGGATGTCTGTACCGGTATCTCCCGGGCCAATTCCGCGATCATCTATCCCGGTTATGACCACAAGCCCGGCACTCTGAAGGCGTCGATGACCGTTCGGGGGAACGAGGCCTTCGGCAGGCTGTGCCAGGAGCTGGACGTTCCCTTCTCCCGCTGCGGCTCGCTGATGCTCAGTTACGGGCCGAAGGCGGACGCCGTGCTCCGCTCGAAATATGAGAAAGGGCTGCAGAGCGGTGTGCCCGATCTCTCTCTGGTCTCCGGCCGGGAGGCCGAAGCCATGGAACCCTGCCTCAACCCCGGTGTCAGCAGTGCCCTGTATGCGCCGACCGCCGGAACGGTCAACCCCTGGGAGCTCTGCATCGCCGCCTGTGAAAACGCCCTGCAGAACGGGGCGCAGCTTTCTCGGAATACCTGTGTGCTCTCCATTCGTCCCGAACAGGACGGCTATCGTCTCATCACCACACAGGGGGATTTTTTCTCCCGAGCGATTATCAACTGCGCCGGCATGCAGGCCGATCAGCTTCAAAGGCTCATTTTCCCCTGCGATGTCAGCATTCACCCAACTTCCGGCGACTATCTGATTCTTGACCGGGATGCCGGCCCGCATCCTTCTCACATCATCCAAGTGGAACCAGAAGACGGCGGGAAAGGGCTCAACGCGGTTCCGACCGTGGAGGGCAGCCTGCTGCTCGGCCCCTCGGAGCGGGAGAACGGGATCAACTGGTCTGTGAGCGAAGCGGGCCTCGCCTTTGTCCGGCGATTCGCCGGGCAGGTTTTCCCGGGCTTCTCCGAGGAACACATCATCCGTTCCTTTGCAGCGCTCCGGCCGAATCCGCAGCGCCCCGACGGCAGCAGCATCGGCAGCTTTGTCATCGAGCATCCCGCTCCAGGCTTCCGGAGCCTGATCGGAGTCAAAACACCCGGTCTGACCTGCGCCGATCAGCTCGGGAGGTATCTTGCCGAGGAGACGGCCGCAGATCTGCGGCTGTCTCCGAACCCCGGCTTTTCTCCCAGGCGCGGCGGGATTCCCCGCATGAAGCGTCTGCGTTTTGATACACGCTGTGAGGCGGTCCGGCGGAATCCGGATTACGGCGAACTGCTTTGCCGCTGCGAGGGAATCACCCGCGGTGAAGTTCTGGAGGCAATTCATCGCGGTGCGGTGACGCTGGACGGACTCAAACACCGGCTCGGCACCGGGATGGGGCCCTGTCAGGGAGCGCGCTGCCAGCAGAAACTGATTTCCATCCTTGCGGAAGCACTTGGAATATCGGAAGAAGCCGTCACACAGTCCGGCGGGGATTCCCTCGTGTATGGAGGTGTAGATGGAACACTGTGAGCTTCTGATCATCGGTGCAGGCGCGGCGGGGGTGTCCGCCGCTGTCGCTGCCTGGGAAGCGGGTGTGCGCGACCTGCTTCTTGTGGACAGCGCCTCTGCTCCCGGCGGTATTCTCCGCCAGTGCAGTCACCGGGGTTTCGGCCGGACCGTCTTCGGAGAAGAAAAGACCGGACCGGAATATGCCTCCTTTCTCCTCTCAGGGCTGGAGAACACCGGTGTCCGTCTGCTGCCGGAGACGGCGGTTCTTTCCGTCTCCCCGGACCGTCGTGCCGTTCTGTCATCCCGCACGGGATTGACGGAATTGAGTTTTCACCGGCTGATCCTTGCCGCCGGCTGCCGCGAGCGCAGCATCGGCTCTCTCCCGGTAGCCGGGACGCGTCCCTCCGGTGTTTTCACCGCTGGGCAGGCCCAGGAGCTTCTGAATCTCCGGCACCGCCTCCCCGGCAGAGAGATTATCATTCTCGGCAGCGGGGATCTCGGCATGATCATGGCGGCTGGGCTGCAGGAGGCCGGTGCCCACGTCATCGCGGTTGCGGAACAGGAGGATCATTACGGAGGCCTTGCACGCAATTATCGCCGCTTTCTCAAGCCCAGCGGTGTTCCGCTGCTCCTGCGGACCACGGTCGCGGAGCTGTACGGCAGCGGAAGGCTCACCGGCGTTCTTCTCCGGCAGCTGGATACCGGAGAGCAGACGTATATTCCCTGCGATACCCTGGTTACGGCGGTCGGTCTGATTCCGGACCGGACGCTGGTCTGCGGTCTCGGGGCACCGGACTGGCTTTCCTTTGCCGGGAACTGTTACCACGTGCACGAGCTGGTGGACTCCGCGGTCGCCGAAGCCGCTTCCGTCGGCAGGCTGGCCGCTTCCGCCCTCGCCGCGTCAGAACACGATCCGGACATTTTTCCGGAAGTCCGCGGCCTTTATCGGTAACGCCGCAGGACCTCTTTATATGTTCATTTTCGTTCATCTTCATCTTATTTCGCGCGGAACGCGCTTCTGATTCTTGTATTTTGCTTCAGCGGGTGATAGTATTTTTTTAATTTCATACGCTTTTGAAAAGCGGTGGACGAGCCTCTTTCCTTCAAGCAGAACCGACACAGCCATGCTGGGTCTGTTTTGTTCTGGAAAGAGTATTTTTTTTACAGGAGGAACTATCATGAAAAAGACCCTTTCCCTGCTGCTTGCCCTGGTCATGCTCTTCTCCCTTGGGATTTCCGCTTTTGCCGCGGACGCCCCCGCGGAAGAGGCCGACGCCCTTGTCGTTGACACGATGATCCTGAAGGAAGCCGACGACAACATGATCAACAACTACTCCCTTCTCGCTGTGAACCCCGAGGCCCCCTTCGTGGATGCCGACGGCAACGCCGTCGAGGATGTGGAGCTCAACACCGTCGGCGCCGCCGCGCTGATCAACTGGCTGCTTTCCGAAGAGGGTGAGGCTGCCGCGGCGGACTACGGCTTTGCCGAATACGGCGAATACCTCTTCTATCTCAAGGAAGACCGCCCTGTCTCCACGGCCGACATCCCCGAGGCCACTGACGAGACGAAGCTGATCCGTCTCTCCACCACCACCTCCGTCAATGACTCCGGCCTGCTTGGCAGCCTGCTTCCGATGTTTGAAGAGAAGTACGGCTATGAGGTTGAGGTCTATTCCGCCGGCACCGGCAAGGCCATCGCCAATGCCAAGATGGGCAACGCCGACCTGATTCTCGTCCATTCCAAGAAGCAGGAAGAGGCCTTTGTTGCGGATGGTTTTTCCTGTGTTCTGGACGGCATGGAGTCCGAGCGTCTGACCTATATGTATAACTACTTTGTACTCTGCGGTCCGTCCGCCGATCCTGCCGGCGTAAAGGACGCGGAGGATGTCCTCGCGGCCTTCAAGGCCATCGCCGACGGCAAGTTCACCTTTGTCTCCCGCGGCGACGGTTCCGGTACCCACACCAAGGAGCTCTCCCTCTGGCCCGAAGAGCTGGGTATCACCGCGGAAGCCGATTCCTTCAAAGACTATACCGACTGGTATGTTTCCGCCAACACCGGCATGGGCGCCTGCCTCGTAATGGCAGAGCAGATGGGCGCTTATATTCTCACCGACAAGGCCACCTTCCTTACCTTCCTTGCCAACGACGGCGTCATGTAAGCCACAGGTCGAATCAGGATTCTCTTGATTTATCTCTGCACATCCAGTAAGATAGCCTTGGGGTATTCCCCAGGGCTATCCTTATCTGTCTCTGTCAGGAGTGTTGGAATGGGTACCGCAATCCAAAAGGCAATCGCTCTGATCTTTTCGTCAGATCCGGAGCTTCTGAATATTCTCTCCACAACGGCGCAGCTGTGCCTTACAAGCTCCTTGCTGGCGCTGCTGATCGGCCTGCCTGTCGGCATCGCCCTGGGAGCCGGTCGCTTTCCCGGCCGCGGCGTGCTGGTCGTGCTCAACCGCACGCTCATGGGCATGCCTCCTGTGGTCTGCGGTCTGCTGTTCTACATGCTCTTCTCCGGAGTCGGTCCCTTTCGCCACCTGAAATTGCTCTTCACCGTAAAGCTCATGATCATCGCCCAGGTGGTACTCATCACCCCCATCGTCATCGGCAACATGGAAACCTATGTAGCGGGGATCGCCCCTTCCCTTCGGGAAACTGCCCTGGGTCTCGGCTTCGGCTGGGGAAAGCGCTTTCTCCTGCTGGTGAACGAATGCGTCTATTCCATTTTCTCTGTCTACCTGCTGGCCTTTGCCCGCGCGATTGCCGAGGTGGGGGCGGTCTCAATGGTGGGCGGCGCCATCGCCTGGAAAACGAACGTCATGACCACCGCCATCATGCAGTACACCAACCGCGGGAACTTCACCCTCGGCATCGCCCTTGGCCTGATTCTGATGCTGCTGTCCCTCGCGGTCAATATCGCCGTTTCCCTGATGCAGAGGAGGCTGAGCCGATGAAGATCTCCGCCTTTTCCAAAAGCTACGGCAGCCGCACGGTTCTGCACGTTCCGGATCTGGAGCTGCCGGACGGCCGCATCACCGCCGTCATCGGACCGAACGGCAGCGGCAAGTCCACTCTGGCCAAAATCCTGGCCGGCATCGAGTGTTCCGATCAGAAGCGTTCCCCGCTCACGACGCTCTCTGTCGGCTTCATGCCGCAGAAGAGCTACGCCTTTCGCATGAGCGTCGCACGCAACCTTGCCCTCAACGGCAGTGACCTCGAACGCCGGGAAAAGCTTCTCCACGGCCTGCAGATCGACTCGCTGTCCCGGCATTCCGCAAAGCGGCTCTCCGGCGGTGAGACTGCCAGGATGGCCCTGGCACGCCTGTTGATGCGCGACTATAAACTGCTGATTCTCGATGAACCAACCGCCTCCATGGATGTAGAATCTACCCTGGCCGCCGAGAGGCTGCTCTCGGACTACTGCCGCGACACCGGTGCCGGGATTCTGCTGGTAACGCACAGTCTTCAGCAGGCCCGCCGCATCGCGCAGCATGTCCTCTTCCTTCATCAGGGCGAACTCCGGGAACAGGGCGAAGCTTCGCGGCTTCTCTCTTTTCCCGAGACGGAGGAGCTCCGTCGTTTCCTCGAGTTCTACGGAATCTGATTCTCCCTGTTCTTAAGAGTCTCCATAACAGTTTCAGGGCTGTACCGCATTTTTTGCCGTACAGCCCTGAGCTTTTTGATTTCATGATACTGATCTGCAGCGTTTCTCATCCGCCGGCCACCGCCGGGAAGAGATATACCGTATCTCCGTCCCGGAGCTTTGCCTGCGGAGTGACCTGCTTCCCGTTCACGGCGACCTGGCAGGATTTCAGTGTCTTCTCCGTGATGCCGCTGTCCGGCTTCTGTATCCGGATTTCCGCGAGAATAAGCGGATACAGCGCCCGGACGCTGACCGCTTCGGCGGTGAGTTCTTTGACACCGCTTTCCAGGCGCAGGGTTCCGAAGAGTTTTACTGTCACCATCAGCGGATCCCCAGCCGCCGCAGTTTCTTCTCTCCCGGCAGGCCATTCTTTCCCCAGCCGCGGGCACGGTAATAGGTTCGCTTCATCTGCTCCAGCGGCACCCGGGTCTTCGGGTTTCCGGGGTCCTGCAGCGTGTCGGTCAGGCGCTTCGGCAGCTTATCGTTGGCAGCACTGACGCCGAAGCGGGCGTTCACCGCGCGCTCCACATTGTAGCTCCGCTCGCCGATCCGGATGAATTCCCCCAGGCTCAGCTTCATCCCCGTGGTGTATCGGAGCTCTGTCGGATACGGGATCAGAGGGATGTTGAAGCAGGCGATCTCCGGAATTTTGTTGTAAATCCGCACGGCAGGTCCCGTAAAGGGGACAACAGCGTTGATGACCCGCTGAAGAATTCCGTTCGGATTGCGGACCATGAAAGCCGGAACCGCTCCATATGACGTAAAGAGACACTGACCGCCGCAGGAAATCGCTTCCATCAGATCCTGCATTACCATGCAGAGGTCCGCCTTCCCGTGCGGAGTCTGTCCGTTCACATTCATGCCCAGGCCCTCGAGCACGACGAAGTAGCCCCCATTCAGGTGACATCCGCCCCGGTTGGCGACGGCATAACCGAGTCCCTGTCCCACGGCACGGCGCGGCTCATAGGCGGCCAGTTCCATGCCCTTGGACTGAATGGCAAAGTCTTTTCCGCCGTATTTCTCACTCAGGCGCTTGCTCCCTTCGGCGAGTTCTGCACCGATGCCGCGTCGATGGGCAATGTCGTCAAAGATCTTGGAAAGGTCTTTCGTCTCTCCGAAGCGCAGGCCGTTTTGCCAAAGTCCCTTCTCGCTGGCCTCCATGGCCCAGGCAACGGTACCTGCGGTTGAGATGGTGTCCATGCCCAGCTCATCCAGTTCATAGTTCCATCGGCAGATCTGTTCGAGATTGTCATTCTCAATGTTCCCGCCCAGAAGTCCCAGGGTCTCCAGTTCCGGTCCCTTGACGGTCTTCCCGTCCACCGGCACCCGTCTGGTACAGCGGATCGGGCACGAGAGGCAGCCGCTGTTTGCGGCGGTCAGTTCTTCCGCCAGTGCTTCACCGCTGACCGCTTCAAACTGCTCAAACTGCCCTTTGCCGTAGTTGCGTGTCGAGAGCAGGCCGTGTACCTGCATAGAGCTCACCAGCCCGGCGGTGCCCATCTTCGGCAGCTGCTCCCCGGTCAGGGGGTGGCGGCGGATATAGTTCACCCACTTTTTCCGGTGCGCTGCCGCACCCTCTCTGTCATAGATCGACGGGATTGCATCTCCCGCGGCAGTAATCCCTTTCAGGTTTTTGCTGCCGAAGACGGCGCCCA
This sequence comes from Oscillospiraceae bacterium, assembly GCA_902789835.1. Next base: position 10,041 of record CADAPN010000028.1, on the reverse strand, counting down.
TTCCCGCACGGCCCGCGGCACGTTCCCCGCTGATGACCGAGGCAAAGCGTACCAGGTTCTCTCCTGCCGGTCCGATGCAGATCATTCCGCAGCTGACCTTCTTCCCGTGTTCGGCATTCAGCTTCTCCTGCAGTGCCGCCTGGGTCTCTCCGCACTTCAGATCCCGCAGATTCTGTGCGTTGTGGAAGATAAACTCACCGTTGTCGATCTCGAGCCAGCTGAGCGTCTCGCATTTTCCCCGGATAATCAGGGCATCGAGTCCGGCTTTTTTGAGATAAAGGCCGAAGTCTCCGCCGCAGTTGGAGGATGAGGTGATACCTGTCAGGGGCGAGAGCGACGAGATGTCAAAGCGGTTGGAGGACGGAGCGCCGGTGCCGGTCAGAGGGCCTGTCGCAATCACGATGAGGTTTTCGGAATCAAAAGGCTTCTCCGCTCCGGTCAGATTGTCATAGAGAATCTTGGATGCCATGGCTTTACCGCCGATGTACTTCTCACGGTCCAGATCGGTCCAGATATAGTTTTCCGTTGTGCGGGCAGCCAGATCCAACAGCAGGACCTTCCCCATGTATCCGCAGTAATTTGTCATCGTTATCTGCTCCTTCTGAGAGGATGCCTCTATCATATCCCAAAACTCGCGGAAATGGAAGAGCCATCTCTTTCCGGCGGACCGAAAGAACCCGGAAAACATCCTTGCGGTTTTATCTCTCCGGTGGTAAAGTAGCATCATCAATGATCCGGAGGAACTCCACATGTTGAAAAAGCCTGATTTCCGCTCTTTCCAGGCCGTCATCTTCGATATGGACGGTGTGATTTTCGACACCGAGCACCTGGCCATGAGTCTCTGGATTCAGGCCGCCGACGAACTCGGTATTCCGGGCATTGCAGAGGTCTATCCCTCCGTCATCGGAACCACCTCCGTCCGCACCCATGAGATTCTCGCCGAGCGCTATGGTAGCTCCTTTCCGCGGGAGGCCTTTGACAGCCTGATCCGCGATTTGTACCATGAGCACTATGAGCGTGAAGGGCTCCCCGTGAAACCGGGTGTGGCGGAACTGCTCTCTTCTCTGGCGGCGAACCGTGTTCCGTTGGCCCTGGCATCTTCTACTCATAGTGATCTGGTCCGACGGGAACTGCGGGATGCCGGATTTCTGGACTATTTTGACGTTGTGATCGGCGGAGATATGGTGACGCACTCCAAGCCGCACCCGGAGATTTTCCTCCGGGCAGCTGAGGCTCTGCATGCTGCGCCATCCGGGCCGCTGCGGCTGCCGGCGCCCATCCCCTGATGGTCCCGGATCTGCTGCAGCCGACGGAAGAGATCCGCGCACTCACGGAACAGGTCTTTCCGTCCCTGTACGAGCTTCTGTCCTTTCTCCTCCCGTCCGGGGCTTTCCGGGCCTGATACCGGGCGCTGCCAACCCGGGCTCTCTGCGGTGAGAGCCCGGGTTGGTTTTTCAATAAATAGATCGTTTTCATCTTTGTTATCGATATCTAACTTTTTCCTTGACTTTGCTCTTTCCGTGTGATATTCTCAAGTACAGTTAGATTAAGCTCACTGGGGTGACCAAGTTGCTGCCTGAGAATGATGAAATTCAGATCGCTCTGCTCAAGAGCGGCAAACAGCAGTTTCTGGCACATGGCTTTGACCGCGCGTCCCTCCGTGTGATCTGTCGGAACGCCAACGTCACAACCGGCGCTTTCTATTCCCACTTTGATAAGAAAGAAGACCTGTTCTGCGCCATTGTAGAGCCGACGGTCTCGGCGTTTCGGGAGCTCTTCGACACTGCTGCAGGTCGGGAAACCGCCGATCTCGGCAGTGCCGAGATGGAACTGCGCTCAATCGCCTTTGCCCGTACTCACCGGGACGAATACCGGCTTCTGCTTGACTGTGCGGATGGGACAAAGTATGCCGGCTTCCGCAAATGGCTGACGGAGGACTGCTTCTATCCGAGGTATCAGGCCCTTTTCGACCGAAGAGCCGGAAAGCCGGTGGACCCGTCTCTGGTCAGGATCATCCTCCATATGAAGCTGGACGAATATACCGACCTCATCTATGGCGACTTTACAGAAGAGGAAGTCCATCGCCTGGTCGACCGGATAAGCGTCTTCTCCAGAACCGGATTTCAGGCCCTGATGCGCCTGCTCCGGGAGGAAAATCCGTCTCGCAGTCCCAGCCTATCATCAAAGTAATCCAAATAAGTTGCCGGACAGGGAATTCGCTTCTCTGTCCGGCTCGTTTTCTATTCTGTTTTCAAGCCTCAGCTCTCCTCACGGATCTCCAGTGTATAGCCCATACGGCGCACCGCCTTGATTTCAAGATTGGAGCCGATGCTGCGCAGCTTTTTCCGAAGGAAGCCGACATACACTTCCACATGGTTCTCCACCGCGTTGGAATCATAACCCCACACGCGGGCCAGAATCACTTCCTTCGAGAGCAGTCGGTCCTTTGCCTGCAGAAGCAGACGCATCACTTCAAATTCTTTCGCAGAGAGCCGTACACTCTGATCGCCGGTAGACAGTTTGCCGGATGAAAGAATCAGACGGGTGTTCCCGAAGAGCGGTTCCTCCACCTGGTCCGTGATCCGCTGCAGCAGCGCATCGACGCTGGCGAGCAGCTCTCTCACATCATACGGCTGCAGCAGGAAATAATCCACGCCGGATTTCATGCCCTTGATCCGATCCTCCGTTTCGCACTTCTGCACCAGCAGGATGATCGGCATCCGGCAGTGCTTGATGCGGAGTGAGCGGGCGATTTCAAATGCACTTTTTTCTGACAGATCCGAATCGAGAATCAGGAGATCGTAAATTCCCAGTTCTGCGTATTCTTCTCCGATTTCACCGCTGTAAACCGTTTCTGTTTCCAGGTTTTTGATCTGCAGCTGCTGCTCGATCCCGCTCGCTACCGCTTTGTTTTCGGAGATGATCAAAATGCGCATAATTACCCCAGCTTTACTAATTTTTATTCATGTTAATGCATTATACACTCTTTTTCTGAATTTTTTCTGAAAATTACACCCGAATAGCAGTTTTTTTGCGAATTTTTTTTGAACATTTTTGCGCAGGTTGTCCTAACAGCTGTTTTCATATGGAAATCCCGTGCGTCAGACGGAAAGCACATCGATATTTCCTCTGAGCGGATTTCCGGCCCCTGTTCTTTACAAATATTGCTTTTCTTCTGCCCCGGTCTGTGTTATGCTTAATGAAGCCAAAAGAAATCATAATCAGATGCTTATGATTTCCGTGGTAAAAGTATTCTACATTCCGGTGAAAATCCGCTATTCTGAGACCATCATATTATTATCTTTTCAGGAGGACGATCATGGCATTCAAAACCGACATCGAAATCGCCCAGGAAACAAGTCTTCAGCCCATCAACGCTATCGCGGCATCCCTGCTCATCCTCGTCACCGCCATCACCCCGACGCCGGCCGGTGAAGGAAAAACCACCACCTCTGTCGGTCTCACCGACGGTCTGCGCAAAATCGGAAAGAATGCCGTCGTCGCACTGCGCGAGCCTTCTCTCGGTCCGGTCTTCGGCATCAAGGGCGGCGCGGCAGGCGGCGGCTATGCCCAGGTCGTCCCCATGGAGGACATCAACCTCCACTTCACCGGCGACTTTCATGCCATCGGCGCCGCCAACAACCTTTTGGCCGCCATGCTGGACAACCACATTCAGCAGGGCAACGCCCTCGGCATTGATCCGAAGCAGATCACCTGGAAGCGCGCCGTGGATATGAACGACCGTCAGCTCCGTCATATCATCGACGGACTCGGCGGCAAGGCACAGGGCGTCCCCCGTGAGGACGGGTTTGACATTACGGTCGCCAGTGAGATCATGGCTGTACTGTGCCTCGCTGCAGACCTGATGGACCTCAAAGCCCGTCTTGCCCGCATCATCGTCGGCTACACCTACGATGGCAAGCCTGTTACCGCTCACGACCTGAAGGCTGAGGGCGCCATGACCGCGCTGCTCAAGGACGCCATTAAACCGAACCTGGTCCAGACGCTGGAGGGAACTCCCGCTTTTATTCACGGCGGTCCCTTTGCCAACATCGCCCACGGCTGCAACTCCGTCTCCGCCACCCGCACGGCTCTCAAGCTGGCGGATTATGTGGTCACGGAAGCGGGCTTCGCCGCCGACCTTGGGGCGGAGAAGTTCTTCGATATCAAGTGCCGTGTCACCGGTCTCCGGCCGGATGCCGTTGTGGTCGTCGCTACGGTCCGGGCTCTGAAGTATCACGGCGGCGTGCCGAAGAGTGATCTGAACAATGAGAATCTGGAAGCCCTGGAAAAGGGGCTGCCGAACTTGCTGCAGCATGTCGGCAATATCAAGGATGTCTTCGGGCTGCCCTGCGTTGTGGCCATCAACGCCTTCCCGACAGACACAAAGGCAGAACTGGATCTTGTCGAAGCGAAATGCCATGAGCTGGGCGTCAATGTTGCCCTGTCCGAAGTCTGGGCCAAGGGCGGCGAGGGCGGCAAAGCGCTTGCCGAAGAGGTTGTCCGCCTCTGTGACGAGCCCAACCGCTTTGACTTCAGCTATCCGCTGGATCTGAGCATCGAACAGAAGCTTGAAGCCATTTGCAAACGCGTCTATCACGCCGACGGTGTCGCGCTGACCCCGAACGCGAAAAAGCAGGCCCAGCAGCTGACCGAGCTCGGCTTCGCCGGTCTCCCCATCTGCATGGCCAAGACCCAGTACTCCTTCTCCGACGACGCGGCCCTTCTGGGGGCACCCAAGGGCTTTACCGTCACGGTACGGAATCTGAAGGTCTCTGCCGGCGCCGGGTTTATCGTCGCTTTGACCGGCGACATCATGACCATGCCGGGTCTCCCGAAGGTTCCCGCTGCCGAGAAGATCGACGTGGATGAAAACGGCCGCATCTCCGGTCTGTTCTGAGTCGCCGGAGCATGGCCGAACTGTTGAAAGGCGCGGCGGCCGCCGCGGCGATCACAGAAGATCTGATCGTCCGAACCCGGCGGCTGAATGAACAGGGCATCATTCCCTGTCTGGCAATCCTGCGCGTCGGGGAACGGGTCGATGATCTGAGCTACGAGCGCGCCGCCCTCAAGCGCGCGGAGAAGATCGGGCTCCGGACCGTCTGCGTGACGCTGCCGGCATCCTGCACCCAGTCTGAACGTTCACGGCTGTCTGATGTTCCGTCCTCTGCCGTCTCATCTGGATGAACTCGCCGCCTGTGAGGCCTTGCTTCCGGAAAAGGACATCGACGGCAGCACGCCCCGCTCGCAGGCTGCGGTTTTCTCCGGAAAGGGCCGGGGCTTTGCCCCCTGCACCGCCCAGGCCTGTATGGAACTTCTGGATTACTATGGAGTTTCTCTCCGGGGGAAGAACGTTGCCGTCATCGGGCGCAGCACCGTGATCGGAAAGCCCGTCTCCATGCTGCTGCAAAACCGGGATGCCACCGTCACTATGTGCCACAGCCGGACGACAGATATCGCCGGGATCTGCCGCAGCGCGGATCTTCTTGTGGTCGCCGCAGGGAAGGCGGGCATCGTGGACCGTCGTTTCGTCCATCCTGATCAGATCATTGTCGACGTCGGCGTCAATGCCGCTCCCGGCGGCGGGATCTGCGGAGATGTCCGTTTTGACGACGTGGAACCGATCGTCCGGGCCATCTCTCCGGTCCCCGGCGGAGTCGGCTCCGTCACCACGGCAGTGCTGTGCAAGCATGTGGTCGAAGCGGCAGAGGCAAGCAAAGAAAACGCTTGACAAAGCCTGAGTTTTCCTTTATATACAAGATGCATTTGCTGTCAGAGCTGATCAAGTCTATTGATTGGCACCCGTCTTTTGGTTGGATTATCAAAACCAATTCCTCAGCATTTGTTGTCAGAGTAGAATCCGTTTTTTTCCCGGCACCCGCCCTCCGGGCGGGTTGCCCGGACCATTTCCCTGCATTTGTTGTCAGAGTAGAACAAGCGCGTTAAGTGCCGGCGGATGGGAGGTCGCCGCCGGACGAAGCACAGTTCTGTGCGCGGTGCTTGCTCGCATCCGCTGCCACCGGAGGAATCCTGTCCCCAACAGCTCCTTTCGTGGCGCTCCGTCATGAAAGGAGCTGTCATATGTTCAAGCTGAAGTTTACCACCCGCACCCTCACTGCCCTCGCCATGCTCATCGCCATCGAGGTCATTCTGTCCCGCTTTCTCTCCATCAGCGCCTGGAACATCAAGATCGGCTTCGGCTTTGTTCCGGTGGTGATCGCCGCCATTCTCTACGGTCCTCTGGCCGGGGGCATCGTCGGCGCCCTCTCTGATTTCATCGGGGCACTGCTCTTCCCCATCGGCACCTATTTTCCCGGCTTCACCCTGACAAGTTTTCTGATGGGCATGATCTTCGGGCTTTTTCTGTATAAAAAGCAGGGCTGGCTGCAGGGACTTGCCGCCGTCGGCATCAATCAGTTTATTCTCGGACTGTTCCTGAATACCTTCTGGATTTCCGTGCTCTACGGTTCTCCTTATGTTCCCTCACCGTCGTCCAATTGATCTGCATTCAGCTCATGGTTCCGATTCTGAACCGCTATGGGAAGAAGGTCTCCGTCACATGACCCCGCAGGAAGCCATTTTATACATCGAAAACTATACCTGGAGCACCACGCGTCTCGGCCTTGGCAGGACGCGTGCGCTTTTACATGCCATCGGAGATCCACAGAAACAGCTGAAATTCATCCATATCGCCGGAAGCAACGGCAAGGGCTCCACCTGTGCCATGCTGGACGCGATTCTCCGACAGGCGGGGTATCGGACCGGGCTTTACACGTCTCCCTATATCCAGGATTTCTGCGAGCGCATGCAGGTAAACGGCCGGAATATTCCGGGCAAGGATCTCGCGCGGATCACGGAGCAGGTTCGCATGCACGCCGACGCCATGGAGGATCACCCCAGCCAGTTTGAGCTGGTGACCGCCATCGCCATGCAGTATTTTCTCACCGCCATCGCCATGCAGTATTTTCTCGAAGAGCACTGCGACATCGTGGTTCTTGAAGTCGGCATGGGCGGTGCCCTCGATTCCACCAACGTCATCGACTGCCCCGAAATCGCCGTTATTACCAACATCGGTCTGGAGCATACCGAATATCTCGGAAATACTCTCTCTCTGATCGCCGAGGCCAAGGGCGGCATCATCAAGCCCGGCTGTACCGCCGTGCTGTATGACTCGGAGCATGAAACCATGGAAACCCTGCTGCGGATCTGCCGGGAGCATGCGGTTTCTTCCCTCATTTCCCGCCAGAGCGATCTGCGGAGCCTTTCTCACGATTTGGACGGCCAGCGCTTTCTGTGGAAAGGCCGTGAGTATTCTCTCTCCCTCCTGGGTGCCCATCAGCTGCGCAACGCCGCCGTTGTTCTTGAGACGGTTGAAGCGCTGCGCAAATGCGGCTGGACCGTTCCGGAGGAGGCGGTTTCCTCGGGGCTCCGCGATGTCCGCTGGCCTGCCCGCTTTGAGATTCTGTGGCGGGATCCTCTCTTCATCCTCGACGGCGGACACAACCCCCAATGCGCCGAAGCGCTGGCACGGAATCTGGAAGATTATCTCCCCGGTCAGAAGCTTACGTTTCTGATCGGTGTTCTGGCGGATAAGGACTACCGTCAGATTCTGCAGCGCATCACCCCCTTTGCCGAGCGCTTCATCTGCGTCACACCGGACAGCCCCCGCGCACTGCAGGCAGAAGCACTTGCCGCAGAGATCTCCGGGATGGGCTTTCCCGCTGTCTCCTGCGGCAGCATCGAAGACGGGGTGCGCCTCGCACAGGATTGCGAGGGACCGGTGATGGCCTTCGGCTCGCTCTATCTGGCAGGTCATGTCCGTACCGTCTTTCCGCATCTGCTCAAAAAGAAGCAGCGCACCGCCGTTTTGAAAAAGCGGGATGCCCTCCCTTCGGAAGTTCGTGCCGCCGCTTCCAGGCTCGTCTGTGAAAAGCTTCTGACGCTGGAAACATACTACCGTGCAAAGACGATTTTCCTCTTCCGCGCTTTCCGCAGTGAGCTGGACCTGTCCCGGTTTGCAGAGCAGGCAGAGCGGGACGGCAAGACACTGGTCTATCCTTATTGCCCCGACCCCAGCCAAATGATTGCCCTGAAGCCGGGAGAAGCCTGGGAAACCGACCGCTTCGGCATCCCGGTCCCGGTTCCGGAACAGTCCACGGTAATGGATCCTGCTGACATTGATCTCGTGCTCTGCCCCTGTGTCGCTTTCGACGGAAACGGCCGGCGGCTCGGGATGGGCGCTGGGTATTACGACCGCTTTCTCCCGAAGTGTGGAAATGCCGTAAAGGTCCTCACCGCCTTTGAAGCGCAGCGGCTGGGCCGGGTCTGCACGGAGGATTCCGACATCCCGATGGACGTTGTCATCACCGAAGAAAGGACTGATTCTTATGCCTGAATCTCTGGCCGACCTAAGCTGCAGGGCCTTTTCCGAGCAGCTTTTCTCCAAAGCCCCTGTTCCCGGCGGCGGCGGTGCCGCTGCCCTGATCGGTTCTCTGGCTGCCTCTCTCGGCGGCATGGCCGCAAACCTCACCATCGGTAAAAAAAAGTTTCTCCCCTTTGAGGAGGATCACCGGCGGATCATCGCAGAGGCCGACCGACTCCGCATGCGTCTTCTGACCCTGATGGACGAAGACGCCGCTGCCTTTGAACCGCTCTCCCGCGTCTATTCCCTGGACAGGAGCAGTCCTGGATATGCGGAAAAGCTCACGGCAGCGACTCTCGCTGCCTGCAGGGCGCCTTTCGAGATGATGGAATGCTGCTGCGCACTGATCGTGCTTCTGGAAGAGCTCCGGGAGAAGTGCAGTGTTCTGCTGCTTTCCGATGTCGGCTGCGCCGCTCTGGCTGCACGCTGTGCCCTGGAATCCGCCTCCATGAATGTTTTTGTGAACACAAGGATGCTTCCCGAGTGCGCGGAAGCCGACACGCTGAGTGCAAAGGCCCGGACCATGCTGGAGGAATACCTCCCCCGTGCACAGGCAGTCGCTGATTCCATTATGACCTATCTGAGGACACCGAAATGAAAAGATCTAAAATATTTCTTTCTGCCGTTTTGGCGGGTCTCTGTGTCGGCTTCGGCGGAATCGTATTCCTGTCGGTCGACAACAAGGTGATCGGTTCAGCTGCCTTCACCATCGTACCGGGAAGGTCTGTTATGTGCTGCAGAATGATCGAAACTATGCGCTTGATCTCCCTGTGATCTGGCTGGGGAACCTGATCGGTACCGGTCTCACGGCAGGCTGCGCCGCCCTGACCCGCATCGGGCCTGCAGTGCAGGAAAAGGCGGCATCCCTCTGTCAGGTCAAGCTGAACGACAGTCTGTTCAGTCTGTTTCTGCTGGGTGTCCTCTGCAACATCTTCATCTATATTGCCGTCGAGGGGTATAAAAGCAATCCCCATGAGCTTGGCAAATATCTCTCCCTCTTCTTCGGCGTGATGGTATTCATCCTCTGCGGGACGGAGCACTGTGTGGCCGACATGTTCTACTTCTGGATGGCCGGTCTCTGGAGCGGTCGGGCAATTCTTTCCGTCCTGGTCATCTCTCTCGGCAATGCCGCCGGAGGTGTTCTCTTCGCCACGCTGCACCGGATCGTCCGCGCGGGATAGCCGAATCGACTCTGCGCGACTATTCTTTGACGCGTTTCGCGACACGCTGTATTTCTTTCCCAGCCGAAAAAAGAATCCCTTCAGGAACGATCCTGAAGGGATTCTTTTTCGTTTATCCGGTTTCCGGATTCCATTTGACCCCGGATCTGCTCTTGACGACCGTCTCCGGAATCCGTTCAGCTTTTCCTCGCCTTCAGCTGGTCGATCATCTCGTCGCAGACCTCGTCCATGTCTCCCACGATGCCGTAGTCGCAGTAATTGAAGATCTGGGCATTCGGGTTCTTATCGACCGCGACGAACACCTCCGCATCCACCCCGGCCGTGTGGTTTACCGCCCCAGACACACCGAAGCTGATGTAAAGCTTCGTCTTCACCATGACACCGGACTGGCCGATCTGCAGCTTGTAGGGAAGGATTCCGCGGTCATACAGCGGTCTC
>CADAPN010000027.1 GCA_902789835.1 Oscillospiraceae bacterium | reverse complement strand
CCGCCTGCACAACAAGCTCTCCCTTCCGGAGAATCTGGATGACGAGACACGATGCTTTTCCCAGATCCTGCGGGATGCGGATAAGGTGGACATTTTTCGTGTTGTTGCCGAAATCCCTTTTGAGGAGCGCATCGGAAAGAGCCGCGGCCTGCTGAGTGAGGCCGAGGAGGCATCACCGGAGGTGCTGGAATGTGTGGTCGGGCACCGCTGTGTACCCCGGGCTGCCCGGCACACAGTGCTGGACGGCCTGATTGCCCACGCCTGCATGGCCTTTGAGCTGGTCTACGCGGAGAGCAGGAGGCTGGCCGCGGAGCAGGGAAACCTGAAGAAACTGCTGTCAGCAACGGATGAAAACGGCCGCCAGCGCTGGGGGGCGGCGGCAGCCGAGCAGCTGCAGGCAGTCGAAAAAGAAATTGAAACGGCGTGGAACATGACGCTGTAAAGCTGAGAAAGGATGGAGGACAGTATGATTCTTGCACTGTACGGAGCCGGGGCCATGGGACGGGAGTTCAAATATATGGCGGATGCCGGAAACGAATGGTCTGGGGTCGTCTTCATCGACGATCATGCCTTGTCGGAAGAACTGATGGGCTGCCCGGTGCTGGGCTTTCAGAAATTCTGCGGACAGTACAGACCGGAGGAGGTTCGCTTTGTAATCGCCATCGGAGAGCCGCGGGTCCGCAAAGAGGCCTATGAGAAGATGAAGCAAGCGGGCTACGAAGGCGCAATCCTTCGAGAGCCGACGGCATACATCAGTCCCGATGCCGAGGTGGGAGAGGCGACGGCGGTCTGTCGCGGCGCCTTCATCGGTTCCTTGGCCAGAGTGGGAAGGAATGTCTATCTCTCGGCGGGAACCGCGGTCGGACACGACTCTGTCATCGGGGATCATACGCGCCTTGGCGTACACGCCTTTGTCGGCGGACACACCATGGTGGGGGAAAACGTCTTTGTCGGCAGCGGTGCGATGCTTCGGGACCGGATCCAAATCGGCGACAGAAGCATCATCGGACTTGGCGCGGCTGTGTTCCAGAATGTTCCGGACCAAGTCACCATGATCGGCAATCCCGCCCGGATCTCCGGCGAGAGCGGCGACAGACCGGTGTACGGCGGCTCCGCTGCTGCAGCGGAACGGACGGAGGAAAAGCCGGAAAGCGCCGCGGCCGAGGACGCAAAGACCTGGACCCCGGCCAGAATTGCGGAAACCTATTGGGAGGTCTTTTCAGGCTGCTTCGAGGGCTATGATTTTAACCCGGTCACCTTCCGCTTCCATGAGGACGGCTGGGATTCCGCATCCCAGATGGCACTGGTCGCAGGGCTTGAGGCGGCCTTCGGCATCAGCTTCAAGGGCAGAGAAGTCCTGAAAATGAATTCGTTCGAGTCCGGCCTGAAGCTGGTGCGGAAAAAGCTTGACGAGAAGAACAGGGAAGAGGGGTGAGTGAGGATGGAAAAGCGTCAGATGCTTTGGGACTTTGGCGGCTATGCCGACAACATCGCGGTGATCGGGGAATGCGGCGAGACGCTGCGTTACGGTGAGCTGGAAGTGCTGAGTGCAAAGCTCTCTGAGGTCGATCCTCGATATCCCCTGGTAATGATGCTCTGCCGAAACACCTTTGGGGCGATCTCCGGTTATGCCGCGCTGATGGGCGGCGGCTATCCCATGCTGATGATGTCGGCGGAGGCGCCGGCGGAAATACGCCGGTCGGTGCTCAATGCCTACCGGCCGGGACTGGTTTTCCTGCCGGAAGAAATGCGCGGCGAGTATGCGGGGATGCGCGAAGCCTGCACGGTGGGGGACTATGTCCTGCTCAGGACGAATTATCCGGAGCTTTATCCGGTGCATCCGGAGCTGGGGCTGCTGCTTACCACCTCGGGCTCCACAGGCTCGGTCAAATATGTGCGGCAAAGCCGGAACAATATTCTTTTCAATGCCGGGGTGATCGCGGATTACCTCGGGCTGCGTGAAAACGACCGCTCGATTACCTCGGTTCCGATGCAGTACACCTATGCCCAGTCCATGATCCATGCGGCTCTCTTGCGCGGGGCGTGCACGGTTGCCACACGGCAGAGCTTCATGGAAAACGAGTTCTGGGATCTGGTGGAGGAAAAAGAGGTCAGCGTTTTTCACGGGGTCCCGAACACCTATGAAATCCTGCGGCAGATCGACTTGTTCAGCGAGGATTTTCCAAGCCTGAGAACCCTGACCCAGGCGGGAGGAAAACTGAGCCGTGAGCTGCACGCGTATTTTGCCGACTATGCCGCAAAAACCGGCAGACGCTTTGTCGTGATGTACGGACAGAGCGAGGCGACGGCGGCCATTTCCTGGCTGGCACCCGAAAAAAGCGCCGAAAAGATCGGTTCCGTCGGGCTTGCCGTTCCCGGAGGCGAGATCAGTCTTCTTGATGCCCAGGATCATACAATTACCGCCCCGCACTGCCCGGGAGAGATTGTCTACCGCGGCGGAAACGTGGCCATGGGCTACGCCCGGGGCGGAGAAGATCTCTGCAAAGGCGATGAATGGGGCGGCATTCTGAGAACCGGAGACGTGGGAGAGACAGACGAAGACGGTTACCTGTATATTGTCGGACGGCTGAAGCGCTTTATCAAGGTCTCCGGGCACAGGATCAGTCTGGATGAGATCGACGAAAAAATGATGTCGGATCTGAACATTCTTACTGTCAGTTCCGGCATCGATGAACACTTGATTGTATTTGTAACGGACGAAAGGGAAAAGGACATTGTTGAGGACTATATCCGAAGGAAGATTGCCGTCGTAAGGCGTGCCTTCTCGGTGTCCGTGATCCCGGAGATCCCAAGAAACGATGCGGGAAAAGTCCTCTACGGCGAGCTCCTGGAGCGGGCAAAGGCACTGATTGCGGTACAGCACGACGGCGAAAAGGCGTAGATTGCATCAGGGAGAACAGTAGATACGATATGATACACAACGAGGAGCGTTTCCAAACCGGGAAAAGGCGGATTCTCTGGAGTGCCGCGGCACTGCTTGCCTTGATTTTTGTCCTGTTTCTGATCTTCGGCCTGCAGAGCGAAGCGGGCCCTTTACAAGGAGAGACACCGCCGGCGGACGGAGAGGCCGTCCGGACCTTTACGGTAGAGGAAACCTCGTTTCAGCGGGACGGAAAACATATTTATGCAAAGCTCCTTCTCCCGCGGGGAGAGGGACCGTTTCCCCTGGTTATCCTTGCCCACGGGTTTAACGGAAACAGTGACAAGGTGGAGCCTTATGCCATGGCGTATGCGGAAAACGGCATTGCGTCCTGTGTGTTCGACTTCATCGGCGGCGGAGAAGGGAGCCGAAGCGACGGCAGCATCCGGGACATGTCGGTCCTGACCGAGGCGGCGGACCTGAACGCCGTGATTGACAGCCTGAAGCAGCGGAAGGAGTTCGATCCGACGCGGATCTTCCTTTTCGGCAGGAGCCAGGGCGGCTTCGTTGCTGCTTATGTCGCAGAAGAACGGCCCCGGGACATCCGCGCCATGGTCCTGCTCTTCCCGGGATTCGTGATCAGCGACGACATGAAGGCACTTGTGCCGGAACCGGAAGAGATTCCGGAGAGCGTCGAGCTCATGGGGGCGACCGTCGGCAGAATTTATCTGGAGGACGCCATATCCGTTGACATTTATGAGAAAATGGAGAATTACCCCGGCGACGTACTGATCTTTCACGGAACGGCAGACAATATTGTACCCATTTCATATTCCGAGCGTGCGGTCACGGCCTTCCCCTCGGCGGAGCTTGTGACCATCGAGGGGGCAGGCCATGGCTTCAGGGGCAATGACGACCTGTACGTCACAAATCTTGCCGTTGACTTCGTGAAGTCGCATCTGGCGTCATCGCGGCCCATTCCCGCGTTTTCCGACAAGACGGATCTTTCGGAAGCCTCCTGACGGAAGCGGCTTGATCGCGCTTACCGCGGAGGATCTGATCCGCAACCGATACGAAAGAAGCGAAGAGAACCCGCTGAGAACGGTCAGACGCGCTCGAGATCCTCGCCGCGGATGAAGCGGCCCAGAGGTTTCCAGAGCAGCAGGCCGATCACCAGGCACAAGATCATGTCGATGACCATGTAGCTGCCGTTGTAGAGCATGGAGTAGAACCAGGGAGAGTGCATCGTCATGCCGAAGAAGTTTTCCGGCATGTACTCGGCCCATACGGTAGCGCCGACGACATAGTGGACGAGAAAGCGGGCAAGGGAGCCCACAGCCGTTCCGATGAAGAAACCGTATTTCTGCTTGTGGAAGAGCCCGGCAAACCCGAGCACCGTGAAGGCAAAAATATAGTCGCCAAGCATGGACTGCCAGCCCCAGGCGTAAGCGCCGTCAAGCAGCAGCTGCAGCAGGCTGTAGACAAAGCTGACAAGCATGCCGGGACCGAAGCCCCAGCGGGCACAGTAGAGAAAGATGGGCAGCATGCCCACCGTGATCGAACCGCCCTGGGGCAGTTCAAAAAGCTTGAGGTAACTGATGACCTGGGCGAGGGCGACGAAGACGGCGCCTTCGGTCAGGGCGCGAAGAGTAAGTTTGGATTTCTGCATGTTTTTTCCTCCTTTTCTGAAAAGCGGAAAAGAAAATATCAGGTTCGCGAACGAACCTGATACCAATGAACTCTCGCTTTCCTACGCCGGCATTATCCGGATCAGGTTCCATGGTGTTGGAGATCGATTACTCCATCTCAGCCGGGAAAACCCAGCGCCCATCTCAATTGTGTCGCTATTGTAGCCCATGAAGGAGGCTTTGTCAAGAGCCTGTTTAAGACGCCCATAATACGGAATATTTTTTCGACGCGTTGGCGCTTGCGAAACAGGCGTGAAATCGCATCAGTAGTCTCGACGCCGGCTCGATCTTCTTCTGCGGCGACGTTTCCGCTGGCGCTGTTCCCGGACAATCAGGATGACTGCGACCGCGACAACGATGAGAAAGAGAATCAGAAATCCGATGAGGAAAATCCGGAACGGACTCTTGGAAGCAGAGGAGGGGGGCGATTCCTGAAGGGGCTGCGTGCTTTCCTCCGGCACTTCAAGCGAAGGAGACGGAAGCTCCGACACGGCGGCGGAAACCTGCGCGGAAGGAGCCTGCTCGGCTGCCGCCGGGGCTTCGACGGACGTGTCCGCGGCTACATCTGCTGCTGTATCTGCTGCAATGGCGGCTCCGTCCTGCTGGATAACGGCGTCTGATGCTTCCGCTGCCGGTGCGGCTGCGGCGGTTTCGGCGGGGACACTCGCCTGGGCCTGCAGACGCTCGCCCAATGCCGCGCCGAGGTGTGCAAAGCGCCAGGCAACTCCGCCCATGATGTCCATGTCCGCAATGTTTTTCATCATAACCGTCAGGACAATCGGAGTAGGTGTATAGAGAATGCCGGTGCAGTGAACCCGGTCTCCGGCTCCGTCACCCCAGTAGGCGGCATTTGTCTGTGCGATCACATAGTCATGCCCCACGTTCCAGTCACGCTTGAAGAAGTCTTCCGGCATGGCTTCTTTCATGGATTCCTCGACGAGGGGAAAACGCTCCTCACCGCCGAGATAAAGGGTTTTGGTAATCTCCAGCATAAGACGCGCGGTGTAGGCGTTTTCCTGATAGTATTCATCAACAAAATAGCTATCCGGCATGTTGGAGAGCCCTTTTGTCAGATCTGCGCAGTTCGTGGTCATGTTTCCGCCCAGATAAATGACCATGGACGATGAGCTTGGGTTGCTTGTGGCGGCAAGTGCCGTGGTGATGGCGTATTCCAGTGTAATGCCGTTAACCACCGTGTCCATGGTCAGTTCGCCCTTTGACACCTTCTCGGCCAGGTACATGCTGACAGGGAGACGGTACCAGTTTACCCCGTACATCCACACATCCGGGTTGTAATACCAATACTCATCGGTATCCGGGCACCAGACTGCAATCGAGAGGCACTGGTCCTCTCCGTCGCAGTAGTTTTCATGCAGGTAATTGTCGAAGAACAGCTTGAGGGCGTCTCCGTCAATCAGATGTCCGTCTGCAGCGGGTGCGGGCAAAAGCTCCGGTATGTAATCCTCGGCCGAAGCGGAAAGATTTCCCGCATGCAGGGAAAGGAGCAGCGTAAAAACAACGAAGAGGGAAATGAGAGTTCTTCTGTTCATTTAACCCACACCTCCTGAAAAATATAGTTCATTATAGCAGAGTTGTTTTGTGCAGGCAACAGAATTATGCATTGCTATGGGGACGCTATGCGAGGGAAGAGACCGCAGAACGTCCTTGACAGCATCCGCAAAGACCGATAGAATAGATAAAAAGAATCCCTTGGAACCGAACCCGAATCGAATGAAAGAAGGGGAAGCAAAGAATGAAGCTTTTTTGGAAAAAACAAGGCCTGCTCTTTGTCCTGGTTATGGCGATGGTCCTGAGTCTTGGAGCGGGCGGCGTTGCCTGGGCCGAAGAGGAAGAAGAGGAAGAAGTGGAGCTCTCGGAGTTTCAGAAGATACAGATCAGGCTGATCGAGTCCAAACTGGACGGGCTGCTGCAGCCGGACGGGCAGAATACCTGGTATTACTGTGTGATGGATTTTGACCGTAACGGGCTCCTGGAGTTCTTTGCCGCCGACCAGCATCCGGCGGACCGGTCCACCAACCTGAAGGTCTGGGAAGTGAACGCCGAAGCGACGGACCTGACGGAATGTGCGATTGAAATGGAACCGGACGAATCCTTCCCGGATATCATCACCAATGCCGCCGACACATACTATGACAGAGACAGAGACCGCTGGTCCGGTCTGTTCTATGACAATGTCGTGATGTCACCGGTCGAAGTCTATACGGTACGCTGCTCGGTTACGATGCGAAACGGTGTGATCGGATATGATGCTTATGCCGTGGAACACTCGGAACTGGTTGACTCCTACCGTTATGTCTCGCACATGGATATGGACGGAAATCCGATTTCTGCGGATCAGTATAATGTTGCCGGAGCGACGGCCTTCAACGAAGCGGAGCGATGCACAACGAACTTCGACTGGTTCCCCGCGGAAGAGGCGGGACAGCCTGACCGCCTGGCGAACAGCTATAAGGTGTTTGCGAACATGAGACCGGCTCCGGACCGCTCGCCGATTATCCCGCCGCCTGTGATGCAGCACGATGAATTGGCGCCGCTGTGGGGAAATGCGGGGGAGATGGACGCGGTGTACATGGTGATCACCAAAAACCCGACCGGCGAAAAGAAAAAAGTCGGACAGAACATTTCCTTTGTCACATCGGCCAATGTCTATGATTCCTGCTACTGGACCTTTGTCGACCCCAACGGAAATGAATTCGACCTGGACTATTTCGCGGCCCATTATGTGAATTCTGAAATTGACGGATACTATGAGCCGACGCTCACAATCTATAATCTTGACCCGTATATGGACGGTTGGGGGGCCTACTGCACCTATGATTTCAAAGGGCAGACAGCAGTGACCAGCACCGCATGGATGACCGTCAAGCCTGCGTGAGAGGCGCATAAAATCAAGGTAGTCCTCCCACCGACTGTCTGGAGGAACGATGTATTACGGCACAATCAAAAACTTTGACGTAGCGGACGGACCCGGCTGCCGGGTGTCGCTGTTCGTCTCCGGATGCCGGAATCACTGTCCCGGCTGCTTCAATCAGGAGACCTGGGATTTCCGCTTCGGGCGGGAATATACCGTGGAAACGGAAAAGACCATCCTGCAGGCTCTTGCCCCGGACTATATTCAGGGACTCAGCCTGCTGGGCGGAGATCCCTTTGAACCGGAAAACCAGCGCGACCTGATTCAGCTTCTGCGCAGGGTAAAGACCGCATTCCCGAAGAAGGACATCTGGGCTTATACGGGATATACGCTGGAAAAGCTTCAGAACGCGGAAGGCCACCCGCGATGTGAAGTGACGGACGAGATGCTCTCCATGATCGATATTCTGGTGGACGGACCTTTTGTTGAGGCTCGGAAGAACATCAGTCTTCGATTCCGCGGCTCGGAAAATCAGCGAATCATCGATCTGCCGAACACCTTGAAATCAGGAGAGATTGTCATCTCCCATTATATGAAACGAGACTGAGCAAAACCGATGAGCATGGAATACTGTTACGCCCCGATGGAGGGGATTACCCTGTCGCGTTTCCGTCAGATCCATCATGAGATGTTTCCCGGTGTCTCGGAGTATTATACACCTTTTATCGCCCCGGACAGCAATGGGGGGTTCCGGGCCAAGTTTCTTCGGGAGCTGACGACGGACTGCGGACAGGTTCCGCTGATTCCGCAGCTGCTGGTGAACAACGCAGAGGCCTTTTGCCTGACGGCGGATCGCCTCTTCGAGCTGGGCTTTCGGGAAA
The DNA here is from genome assembly GCA_902789835.1 of Oscillospiraceae bacterium. The sequence continues at coordinate 7,912 of CADAPN010000027.1, read as the reverse complement.
TCAACCTGAACGTCGGATGCCCGTCCGGTACGGTGTTTGCCAAACACAAAGGGGCCGGGATGCTAAGAGATCTGTCGTCTTTGGATTCGATTCTGGATCAGATCACGGATCACGCCCAGAAGGTGGGCTGCCAAATTACTGTGAAGACCCGCATGGGCCTTCACAGTACGGAAGAATTCCCGGCGATCATGGAAATCTACGAGAAATACCCCATTAAAAAAATAATCGTCCATGCCAGATGCAGGGACGATTTTTATCGAGGGCAAGCGGATCTTGAAGGTTTTGCCACGGCCGCGTCAGTCAGCCGGCTCCGGCTGGTGTACAACGGGGATATCGCGTCAGAAAAAGATCTGGAAGCCCTGCGGCAGGCCGCGCCGACGGTCGACGGCGTCATGGTCGGGCGGGCCGCTGTGGCAAATCCGGCGCTGATTCGAGTCCTGCAGGGCGGACCGCAGCTGACACGGGTGGAGCTCAGAATGTTTCATGACCGTTTGGCGGAAGCCTGGCTGGAGGATGGGCTGAGCCCCGCCTTTACCGTGGAGCGCATGAAGTCGCTTTGGGCTTATATGCAGGCAATGTTCCCGGAAAACAAAAGAGAAATCAAGGCGATTATGAAGGCCCGCTCCATGGAGAACTTTCGAAGTGCGGTGGGAATCGTGCTGGATTCGGGTGATTTTCGTCCGGATGCCCTTACAGACCGACTCGGCTCAGGTTTTGATCCCTGAGCCGAGTCGGTTCCTTTATGGATTGGAGAGCACGGTGATGACCATGGGGGAGAGGCCGGCGCTCCGGACCTGACTCAGATCCATTTCCATGATCGGCTGACCGGCGGTGACGGAGTCACCCGCTTTCACCAGAGGGGAGAGCCCCCTGCCGTTGAGGCTGAAGGTGTCGATGCCGGCGATGAGGAGAATCTCCATCCCGTCTTCTTCCCGGAGGGTGATGGCATGCGACGTATCGGCAATCTCGGAGATCACACCGCTGCACGGTGCGAGAATCCGGCCGTTGTCCGGAAGAATACCGATACAGCTTCCGATGACACCGGAGGAGAAGATGATGTCCGGAATCTGCCTCATGGGGACGGTCTCGCCGTCCACGGGCGCCGTAAGCGGAAGAGACCCCGTACCGAATCTGCCGACAAGCTCCAGGGGTTCACCGGCCTTGACGCTCCTGGGCTTTTTCCGACTGAGCCGGGCAAAGGAGGAGGCAAGGCGTGCGTCATCATCCCCGGAAAAGAGTGTGTCATCAAAGTTCAGTTCTTCTTCCCGATAAAACGCTTTTGTGATCAAATAACCGCCGATATAACTGATCACCAGCGCCGTCAGGTAAAGGAGGACGCTTCGGGCAGGGCCGCCCCTGCCCGCGGTCATCACAAAGGCGCCGAGCAGACCGGAAGGACCCCAGGCGGCGGAGGCGACACCGGTCAGCATGATAAACGCCCCACCGAAGCCTGCGCCGAGACCGGCCGTGAGAAAGGGTTTGCCCAGCGGCAGAGTCACACCGTAGATGAGGGGCTCGCCGACACCCAGAAGCCCGGCGGGCAGCGCACCGGCAATGACAGAGCAGAGGTCGGTATTTCCGGCCTTTTTTGCTTTCTTCCAGAGTGCCAGAGCCGCGCCGACCTGACCTGCGCCGGCCATGGCGAGAGCCGGGTAGAGCGTAACATAGCCAAGCTCCTGCAGCTGGACATTGTACAGGGAAACCAGACCATGGTGCATGCCGGTCGCCACAAGCGGAAGAAACAGCGCGGCGCCGATGTAGCCGGACAGAACCCGAATGACCGGATTCTCAGACATGCAGGCCCAGCTGAACAGCTTTACGATCCCGCCGGAGGCGTAACCGAACAGCGGCATGATGAAAACCACGTAGGGCGTCACACACAGAAGCATGGTGAGCAGCGGCGTGAAAACCACATCGATGGACTTGGGCATGCCGGCGCGAATGGCTTTTTCCACATAGGAGACCAGCAGAGCGCCGGCGATGACGGCCAGAACGCCACCCTTGCCGCTGCGCAGGATGGAATCCAGGGGGACTTCGGTGTTGTAAAGGCCCATGAGCATGGCGATGAAGTTGATTCCCTCCAGCGATGTGATCATACCCAGCATGCCGCCCAGAATCGGCGTCCCGCCGAATCGCTCCGAAGCGCGGTAGCCTGCCCAGGCGGTAAGGAAGGTCATCATGGAACTGTGAATCAGCGTCAGAATCTGATAAATGAAGGCCCACACGGGGACATCCGCATAGTGAGGCACGGCCTGCGAAATGAGCGAGGCGATGCCGGCGCAGAGTCCGGCACAGATGATGCCGGGCAGCAGCGGAACAAAAATATCACCGATAACTCTAAGCCCATAGCGGATTCGAAGTTTATTCATTGCTCCGACCTCCTGTCTGCGGAAGGCTCATCCGAAACGAAAGAATCAGGATTCCCCAGATAACGGAAACAGAGCATGGTAATATCGTCAAACTGCTCCGCGTCTCCGGCAAAGCGGTCGATCCGTTCCAGCATGGTCACGAGCGTGTCCCGCGGGTTTGCATCCGGCGCTTCGTTGAGCGTTTCCAGGGTTCGCTCCGTGCCAAAGAAGGCACCTTCGGGATTGCCGGCTTCCGGTACGCCGTCGGTGTATACGAACAGGCTGTCTCCCGGGGAAAGCTGAAACTCATGCTCCCGATAGACGGCACCGGTCATGGTGCCGAGGGGGAGGGAGTGACGGTATCGGACCAGCTCATACTGCCCGCCGGCCCGGCGGAGCATCGGGTGCTCATGCCCCGCGTTGACTTCGACGCCTTTGCCGGTGGACAGCTGAATCGTTGCCAGCCAGACGGTGACAAAGAAATCCGTATCGTTGGTTTCGCACAGCTGGTTGTTGACGCTGGTCAGAGCCTGACTCGGACTTTCTCCGCTTAAAAGGTGGGTTTTGATGAGAACTTTGGCGGTCATCATGAGCAGTGCCGCGGGCACCCCTTTCCCGGAAACATCCGCCATGACCAGACAGATGTGATCTGAGTCGGCCATAAAGTAGTCATAGAAATCTCCGCCGACCTCTCTTGCCGGGCGCATGCCGGCATGCAGGCTGACTTTATGCTGACGGCAGAAGCTGTCAAAGTCCACGGGAAGCTGGCTGGCCTGAATCCGGCGGGCCGTGTCGAGTTCCGCGCTGAGCCGCTCTTTTTCGGCGGTGGCGAGTTTGATCTGATCGATGTACAGCATGGTTCTGGCGGACTGCTTGGCAAAGGATTCGGCCAGAACCTCAATCTCATCGCCGGTTTTGTAGATGTTCTCCATCATGAACTGGCTGTTGCGCACCTCCATGGAGGCAATGCGTCGTGTGATGGTGTTCAGGGGTTCGATGATCTGGTTCGTCATGGAGTAGGCAGAGGCCATCCCGACCGCCACAATCGTGATCAGCATCAGAATGAGGATGTTCCGGGCGTGAAACATCTCCCTGTGGAAGACGTCAATGGTTCTGGTCCGGAAAAGCTCATACTGGTCCTCAATGCCATTATCGATATACACCTGTTTCTGTGCTTCGTAAGTGTCGTTGACCATCTGCTCTACCAGTACGGTCTGGTAAAGGAAAATCGCCGAGTAGGCGGTGATGATCAGCACAATGGTGATCAGAAGCAGGATGAGAATCCGCTGGCGGATACCGCCCCGAAAAACATGTCTGTCCTCTTTCATCGAAGGCTCCTTCAATCCAAGCTCAGGCTGGCAGGGCTTCTGCTTGCACTTGGCCCCGATCTGTCTGCGGCTGCGCTCTGTTATTCTAATATACCATTTTGAAGCGCTTCCCGCAACACCAATCTCTGCTTCGTGTTTTTTCGTTACAGAGGCTGTTCCTGATCTTTCTTTCTGCGTCCGCTGTTTTCGCTTTCATTATCTTGCCGACCTTATTGTGTCGTGCTATAATAATATTAATTCATAGGATGGAGGGAAATAGAGATGATGAAGAAGATTAAGCTGTTTTTCTGTCTCGCGCTTTCGGTACTCCTGCTGACAGCATGTACCTCTAAGGCTCTCTCAAAAGCTGAGGAGGCTTATGTGAGCGGTGATTACCAAAGCGTCGTAAATCTGATAGAGAATATGAAAAAACCGGATTCGGATGCACTTGCACTTCTGAATAAAGCCAGAATCCATCTGGCTTTTGATGCGGGGAATTATGAGCAGGTAATAGCACTGGCCGGTGATGCCGGAGCGAATGATGAAGAAATTGCTCCGCTGCTTGTCTCTGCCAGGGAAGCCATAGAAGCAACGTCTGAAGAAAACGCCGAAATGATCGGTATGGATGCAGCGCCAAAAGCCGAAGTCGAGCTCGATGTTGATGCGGCTTTCAGCATTGACGGTCAGACGCACTATTCTCTTTCCAAGGCGGAATATGATCAGCTTTTAGCCGATGTAAACCGCCAAATTGATGATGAATTGAATCGCTGCAATAATAAAAGTAATCTTGCGCAGTTTCCTCATTTCGAGTCTGTTGCGTCAAATGAGGATCGAACAAAGTTCATCATAGTGATTAATGACGGCAATTTCGATTCCCCTTCGGAACTCGCATTGCCCGAGCAGCTTGCCGGTTTCGCCCGGATGTACGCGCAATACAGTCAGAAGAACATTGATAAAGTTACGATAGAATACAGAACGATGCTCGGAGATCTCCTGTTTGAGTCTGTCGTCAATGTTCCTCAGGGGGCGGCTAACGCAGAAAACCAGGCGCTGGCATCATCTGCGCCTGCTTCGGCAGCACAGTAGAAACCGGCATCCGGAAAGAGGATCGCTTTGCAGCTGCATTCAGGAGAGGGCTCCTGAACGAAAACCGTTTTACAAAATAGAACAAGGGAGGCAATGGTTTTGCACCACTGCCTCCCTTGTCGGATTTATGATGGTTTTTTACGTGCTTCTTGAAGCAGCTCTCAGGTGAGCCGGACTTCAGGCCTTCTCATAGAGCTCCGATGCCAGAGCATAAAGGCTGTTCATATCTCCCATGGGATCCGTGCTGAAGCTGTTGACCTCAGGGTACGAAACAATCGTTCCGACCACGGCCGCCTTGCTGTGACCGAGAGCTTTCATCCTGCGAATATAGTTTTCCAGAATATCGCGGTTGATGATCTGTCCGCCGCTGATGTCCTTCATCAGTTCATCGCAGAGCAGTTCCTTTTCTTTCATTTCGTTCATGGTGTTCATTTTGTACCTTCTTTTAATATTCCTTTTGTATTCGGTTTCTCGATTGCATGTAAAGAATAACATTTCTACGGTCATAGAAATGTCACACACTTCAGCTTGTAACATTCGACATCGGATATTGTCTCTTTGATGATGGTGGTTTTGCGCTCCACGCAAACACCTGTGGCATTTTGTCGTTTTCTGTGGTATGCTACAGTCCGGTTACATCAGAAACAGAAACGGAGAGAACAATGCTTTTTCAACATCAATTCGATCCTCAATTCCGCGATGCCGATCATGACGGATTCATCGGGCTGCGGGGCTGCATGAGGTATTTCCAGGACGGCCATACCTATTTTATGCACGCGATCGAGAAGGGGAACGATGTGATTCCGGAGCGGTACGGGGCGGCCTGGATCTATACGCAGTATCATGTTCAAATCAAGAGAAAGATCGGCTATAATACCCCGCTATTGCTTCAGCAGTGGATACAGCCCTATCGCCGCCCGCTCCTTCTCACACTTGATTCTACCATCGAGCAGGACGGTGAGATTGTTGCATGCGGGAAGATCGAAACCTGTGTGTTTGATCTGAACCGTCAGATGCCGCGCAGACTCAGTTCCATTGAGTTTCCGGACAATATCGCGGAAGAGATCGCTCATGATATTCCTTCCTTTCTGGGCTTGGATAAGAGTACCGAGGGAATGACGGAGCGCTATCAGAAAACGGTGCGTGTTTCGGACCTCGATAAAAGCAGGCACATGAACAATCTTCGGTATATTGAGATGTTTCAGGACGCCTATGGCAGTGGCTTCTGGGAGGAAAAAGAGCCTCACCAGATGGAAATACGTTTTCTTTCCCAGTGCAGGGAAGGGGAAGTGATTTCCGTGTGCAGCAGAGTCGATGAGACAGGTGTCCATTTTGCAGCGCTGCATCAGGACGGAACGATTGCCTCCACCGCATTCTTTGGATGATTCCTTCATGCCTTTTGGAGTCTCCGGTAACTTCATGGAATCCGGAAGGCTGGACTTTGAAAAGAAGCAGTGGCGCCAATGAAGCAAAAATGAAACTTCCCAGGCTTCGATATGCCCGGGAAGTTATTCTTCTTGCTGTTTCACATATTAAGACGGCCACGAATTGGTCTTCGAGCTTCCGCATCTGGGACAGGCCGAAGTACCCTGTTCGTTATACCAGACATTCTGGCAGTCTCTGCATGTATGTCTGAAAACCCCGCGGAGGCTGATCCCGCCGATGATGTTTTCAAGCAGATCGTCATTAAGTGCCTGCACCTTCTTGGTTTCCATCCTGCACCTCCTGTGTTTCTTTTGGTATCCTATGATAACCTGTCGCTGCATCCGATTCTATCATAACGGAGCATATTACGCAAGCTGTCCAGTATGAAAGTGCCAAGTAAACGTTATCTGCATTTTCTGTGGTTCGTAAAGAATTTCAGCATACTCCATTCTTTTGGTTGACCGTGAAGGCCAGCGCAGAGTAAGCGAAGCCAAGGGACCGCATGATCAGCAGGTCTTCTTCATCTATGAAGATGAGCCGGATCACGGCTGGACAATCAAGGATCAGGATATTGCGGATACCTTTCGGAATCTCGATACATATCTTGAGAAGACCGAGGCGGGCAATCCCTTTATCAAGGCATATAAAGCAGATATGATCGAGGCACTTGCCGGAACCGTAGCGTACTATAATGCTCTCTGTGAAGCAGGAGAGGATACCCAGTTCAATCTGTGAGTTCTCAGACTGCAAGCCTCATGCAGTCTCCTGAACTCCAGGTGGGTTTTTTATGATGTCATATTCTGAGCAGATCCAGCTTGGCATTTTAACCGTTGGTATTATCAGCCTTGTTGTGCTCTGCGGGATGACAAACGATGTGTCTTACTTGATGACGTCTCTCCAGGTGGCCGGCTTGAACTGATCCTTCAGCGGCAGAAGCCTCTGGTCCACATCTACACCGAGAACTGAGTTAAAATTGTTGGTAGCCTGCATCTGAGCGCCGAAGCCGACAATGATGATGATCTGCTCGTCTGTGTAAAACTTTCTCAGACCGTTGAGAAGTTCATCCGATACCTTGGTTGGGTCTTTTACGATCTGCTGGCCCAGCTGCTGAAGGAGCTTTTCGTTTTCCGTGGTCTCAAAGCTGTTGGGATCCAGGCCCAGTTCCCGCAGGTCGCTGATGAAGAACAGAGAACACAGCATGCACCCGTTTGTCGTGGAAACCGCATGGGCATAGATGGTAGCCGCGCGGAGGCCGATTGCTTTCTCCAGGCTCGCCCATGAATCATACCATCCCATAAACGCTTTATAGGTGCCGTAATCCTGAAGCATGACCAGCTTCATATTCGTCACCTTTCCTGCCGCTTCAAGTGCTTCATAGGCTTTTCTTGCGTCTCCGGTCAGCTCGTCAGGCTGCTTCAAGTGTACTCTTGCCATGTTCAAAACTCCTTCCGTGTGTTGTGAATTCCTTTTGCTTTTGTAATACCTATCACATAAATAGGTTTTGTATGTTTATACTACAATAAAACAGGATTGTCAAGCGATTAATCGGAAAGAATCTCCGGTATCGTGTATCAGACGGACAATAGTTCTCATGAACACAACTAACCCCAGCAAGGGAGGCCGCAGGAATGCATCAGGCGTTTAGGCTTCGTGTTAGTCGGAAAACTAGGACCTAGAGACATTTTTAGGACAACATTGTTGCTATAATGGTGTCATCAGAGATCGAAAGGACGATTCAGATGACAT
>CADAPN010000026.1 GCA_902789835.1 Oscillospiraceae bacterium | reverse complement strand
TCCTGGCGCTCCAGCTGCTGGCGCAGCAGTGATTCAAACTTTACGACCGCTTCTCTGATTTCGTTCTCCATGCTTCAGTCCTCCATCATGCTCTGCATCCGTGCCCTGGCGTTGGTCACATGCGCAAGCGCGGCCTTCTCTGCTGCGTCCGGGTCATGTGCCGCAAGCGCGGCATAGATTTCTTCGTGCTCCTGATGTGACTGCAGGGCGCGGCTCTGCTTGGATACAGAGGCCTTGCGGAATTTGGTCATCCGCTTGTGCAGCGCAAAGAGCGTATTGTAGTAGGACTTGCTCCCCGAGCTGCGGTAAAAGAGCCTGTGGAATTCCGAGTCCTGGTTCTTGATCTGATCGGAGCTGTTCTCTCCGTTTTTTTCCACGTAGAACCGCTGCAGGTCCAGCGCATCCCGCATGGCGCGAAGCTCCTCGTCCGTGACGTTCAGCGCCGCGCGGCGTGCAGCCATTCCCTCGATCTGCGACCGGATCTCGTACATGTCCTCCATGTCTTCCCGGCTGATGCCGACAACCACCGCGCCGCGGCCGCTTTCTTCCAGGAAGTCCTCCTGCTCCAGCCGCCGGATCGCTTCGCGGATCGGCGTACGGCTGACCCCAAGCTGCTTGGACAGGCCGAGTTCGCTGATCACCTCGCCGCGTGCGTACTTCCCGGCAAGGATATCGCGCTCAAGCTGATCAAAAATCTGATCCGCAATCGAAATACTTCTATGTTCCATGCGCTCCTCACAATCTCCGTATCGTCTCGCTTCCGTCAAGTGTGACGAAAGCTCGCTCACTCCGATGCTCGTCACTTTTCGATTCAAAACCACCTTGTTGGGTTTTGAATCGATGAAACGAGAGATACGATTTTTTATCTCCGTATCGTCTTAATCATTAATGAATGCACTTCAGGACGCCGCCGGAGAGCTCGCTGATCTTTCCTTCGAGTTCTTCGTTGGACAGGGACGCCGTGCGCCCGTCCTCATACTGGCTGTCGACCCATTCCTTCAGCTTGACCACCAGCGGGCTCTGCTTGTTCAGCTCCATCGTGCCGGTCAGGCCGTAGTTCTGGTTTACCCAGTAGGCAATGCCCGCAAGCCCCGAGTTTTTGCCGACCGCCACAGATGCGGGCCGCTTCAGAATCTTATCCGTGTCAAAGATGTTGTAGATCTCTTCATCCTTCAGGAGTCCGTCGGCGTGAATCCCCGCGCGGGTGACATTGAAGTTGCGTCCCACAAAGGGCGTCATGGGCGGAATATTGTAGCCGATTTCGTTCTTGTAGTAGTCTGCGATCTCGGTGATCACCGTCGGGTCCATGCCGTCCAGGGAGCCGCGCAGAGAGGCATATTCCATGACCATCGCCTCCAGGGGGACGTTTCCGGTACGCTCGCCGATACCGAGGAGCGTGCAGTTGACGCCGCTGGCGCCGTAGAGCCAGGCTGTCGCGGCATTGGAAACCGCCTTGTAGAAGTCGTTATGACCGTGCCATTCAAGGTACTCGCTCTGCACGCCGGAATAGTGCTGCAGACCGTAGATGATGCCGGGAACGCTGCGCGGCAGCGCGACCTCGGTATACGGCACGCCGTAACCCATGGTGTCGCAGGCCCGGATGCGCACCGGGATTCCCGCCTCATCCGAGAGCTTCATCAGCTCGTTGACAAAGGGCACCACAAAGCCGTAGAAGTCCGCCCTTGTCACGTCTTCCAGGTGGCAGCGGGGCATGACGCCGGCATCGAAGGCATCCTTCACGGTGGCAAGGTACATCTCCATGGCTTCCCTGCGCGTCTTCTTCAGTTTCTTGAAGATGTGATAGTCGCTGCAGGAGACCAGGATGCCGGTCTCCCGGATGCCCAGATCCTTGACCGCCTTGAAGTCCTCACGGCTGGCACGGATCCAGGTGGTGATCTCCGGAAACTTCAGGCCCAGATTCCGGCAGCGTTCGATGGCCTCGCGGTCTTTTTTCGAATAGATGAAGAACTCCGTCTGGCGAATAATTCCATAGGGGCCGCCGAGCTTCGACATAAGCTTGAAGAGCGTCTCGATCTGCTCCGGTGTATACGGATGAAAGGCCTGCTGTCCATCCCGGAAAGAGGTATCGGTGATCCAGATATCCTCCGGCATCGAGATCGGCACACGCCGATGGTTGAAGGCGACCTTGGGGATCTCTTCGTAATTATAGACATCCCGGTACAGGACCGGGTCTTTGACATCCTGCAGGGAATAGCGATAATCGTTTTCCTCGAGAAGATTGGTTTTGGTAGACAGTTCCAGCATTGGGTTCCTCCTCGCTGTGCTTTGGCGCACGCGTGTTTTGCCATGGTTGTGTAATTGTATGCAATTATACGCGCGTGTTTTGAAAAAGTAAAGAATTATTTTAAAATATTATCTGCGATCATCCGCGGCGGTTTTCTCTTCAGAATTCTTCAGATTCATTCGATTGCTTTTTCTGCCGCCGCAGGGTAGAATAACGGTGAAAACAGGTCTCTTCCCTGAAGAAACGGCCTGGTTCGTGCTGAAAAGCGTTCCATCGGAAAGGAGGTCAGAAGATGCTGACCTGTCCCAACTGCGGCGCAAGCCTGCAATGCGACGATACAACAAAGCAGATGATCTGCGAAGTCTGCGGCGAAGTGTTTGATCCGGACACTTCCATCGCCATACCGGAAGAGCTCCCGGCCGAAGCTGCGGCCGGCAAAGGTCACGCAGGCCGCCACCTGAAGAAAACCGAGCCCGCTTCCTTTTCCTTCGGCCCGAAGCGCTTTCTCGTCCTTTCACTGGCGCTTTCCGTCCCCGTGTTTCTGCTCCTGAGTCTTTTTCTTCCGATGACGCCGACGCTCTTCCTGGTTCTCGCTGTTATTTTTCTTCTGGCGGGTTCCTGGATCTGCAGCCTGCTGATGAGGTCTCCGTGGATGCAGAATAAAAACGGCGTCGCTTCTCTCCCCCGCGTCTCTTTGCGCAGGTCCCGGAAGCTGAGCTTTTTCCTCACGGCAGCCGCTCTGCTGCTGAGCGCTGCGGTTCTGTTCTTCGCGCAGCGGGACAGCCGCCTGTTCTATTATGCCGGTATACTGGATGCCGCGGTTCTGTTCTTCCGCTTTGCCGGGCTCTTTCGTTTCCGCCTGCTGCTTTCAAGAGCCGAACCGGCCCGGGCCCGCCGGGAAGGAGGCGAAGAAAATGTCTGAACGCCGGGTTCGCAGACTTCTCTCTCTGTTTCTGTTCCTCTTTCTGCTTCTTCCCCAGCTGCGTGCTGTCTCTTTCGCAGCGACGAAGAGCGGCACGGATCCCTATCTCAACATGCCGAACTTCGGAAGCATCACCGAGACCGGCCTGACCTGGAAAAACTCAAAAACCGGTTTCCGCGTCGTCATTGACGATGATATCGACCTGCTGACCTCCGCGGAGGAACGGAAGCTGCTGGAGGAGATGATTCCCCTCACGGACTACGGCAGCGTCGCCCTTTGGTCCGCGCGAGGCGAAGACGCAGACGTCCAAGCCCAGGCCGAAGAAAAGCGCCGCAATCTCTTCGGTGAGGAGAGCTCCTGCATGCTGGTGATCAACAAGGCTTCCCAGCGGCTTTCCATTCACCCCGGCGGCAGCCTCGCCGTGCTGATCAGCGCCGCGCAGGCTGACCGCATTGTCTCCCGTGCAGACAAAGAGCTGGCGCGCGGCCACTTCTTCAGCGCAGCCTCCGACGCGTTTTCCCGCCTCGCCGGTCTGGCAGGCAGCACGAAATCGGCCGCTTCCCTTCGGGTATTCTCCACGCTCTTTCTCGCTCTGATGATCGGCCTGACGCTGGCCGGTGTCTTTGTCCTCTGCAGGAGCCGGCAAGGCAGGCATTTTGAGTAACAAATCGAGCGGGCATTTTCTCCGTCCCCCTCTTCCGTCTCTTGACGCCCGGCCCACAAAGGGAGTATGATAGCGCACAGAATCTCCGGGGCAGCCCGGAGCGGAAAGGATCGTATTTGAAAATGGGACAGATAATTCGTGCGGTCGCCGCGGACGACATGATCAAGATCGCGGTGATCTCCGCACCTGAAATGGTAGAAGAAGCAAGACAGGTCCACGGGCTCAGTCCGACGGCCTCCGCGGCGCTCGGCCGGGCGCTTCTGGGTGCTTCCCTGCTCGGCAATGCAATGAAGGGTGAAAAGGATACGCTCACCCTTCGGCTCAGCGGCGGCGGACCGGTGGGAAACGTGGTGGCGGTCTCCGACAGCGCCGGAAATGTCCGCGGCTATGTGGATGAGCCGGCAGCGGATCTCCCGACAAGGCCGGACGGGAAGCTGGACGTTGGCGGTCTGATCGGCCGGGACGGGACGCTCACCGTCAGCCGGGACCTTGGTCTGCGCGAGCCTTATATCGGCAGTGTCGAACTCATCTCCGGCGAAGTGGCGGAGGATCTCACCGCCTATCTGGTGGAGAGCGAACAGGTTCCTTCTGCCTGCGGTCTCGGCGTACTCGTCGGGACGGACAAGCATATTCTCGCCGCAGGCGGATTTCTGGTGCAGCTTCTTCCCGGTGCGCCGGAGGAGCTCATCCAGAAGATTGAAGACAACATCTTCATGATGGATCAGCTCACCACGATCCTGAACGAGGACGGGGCAGAAGAAGTTCTGCATCAGGTGCTCCGCGGTCTGGAGCCGGAGGTCCTGGCGACGGATGAGGTGAACTACCGCTGCTACTGCAGCCGGGAGCGCATCGAGGCCGCCCTGCGGAGCTCCGGCAACGAGACGCTTCAGGAGCTGGCCTCCGAAGGTACTCCCACTGAGGTCACCTGCCAGTTCTGCGGCAAGCAGTACGTCTTTACGCCGGAAGAACTCCTCGCCCTCCGGACCGAAGCCGGGACAGAGCCCTGAACCGGGAACTGCCGAAAACCAATCGATTGATAGAGAACATCACCCCTCCGCGTCATTTTCCTTCGACGCCGAGGGGTGATGTTCTGTCCGGGTCTGATTCTGTCGGTTTGATTATTCCTCCAGCTGCACGCCGGTCACCTGATGAACCGGTCTTACGCTTCCCTTCAGAAGGAGCTTTCCGTCCGGCTCCGCTTCAATCTCCAGCGTGCCGCCCGGCTGCTTCAGCGGCACTCGGACCGCGGCGCCGGATTCCGCCGCCAGATAAGCGCCTACCGCGGTGGTCCCGCTGGCACAGGAGGATTCCCAGAAAAGGGTATCCGCGGAAGGAACATAGACCAGCGGTTTCAGCACGCCCCGCTCCCGATCCAGGAACATAAGGCCCAGCGCTTCGCTCTCCAGTTCCCCGCACCAGGCGGCGGCCATGTTTTCAGCCTCCGTCCGCTCCATTTCTTTTTCCAGAATCACATGCGTGATGCCCGGAAAGCGGACGACCGGCCGTTCACTTCCGTCAGAAAGGCGTTCTTTCCCTACAGAGACCGGGCACGGCATTTCGACACAGCCCTGCCAGCTTTCGTCCGGCAGTCTCTTCGCGGTCACCGTCACCGGATGCGGCGTTCCGCTCACCCGGACGCTCACTTCTCCCCCGTCCCTGCCCTTGCGCAGCAGGTACAGCACCCCGGCACTCATGGATGCATTGCCGCAGAACTCGCCTCCGGCCATTCGAAGACCGATGCCGTCGTCCGTATCATAGACAAAGCCAACCTGTTCCGCGGCCGGCTCCAGTTCCATCAGCCGCTTTGCAGTCAGCGGCTGAGCCGCCTCGGGTACGGGCGTCTCAGCCAGAAGGGTCATATTGCCGGTGGGATCCAGAAGCGTATAGGATATGGGGCCCGTCATCTCTGATAGTTCCTCAGGAATTGCTTGGTTCTCTCCTGCGTCGGGTTCCCAAAAACCGCCTCCGGGTGTCCCTCTTCGACGATCACGCCGCCGTCCATGAAGATCACATGATTGCTGACCGCGCGGGCAAAGGGCATCTCGTGGGTGACAACCACCATCGTCATCCTGTCCTCGGCCAGCTGGCGGATTACCTTCAGAACCTCTCCGGTGAGCTCCGGGTCCAGCGCGCTGGTGGGCTCGTCAAAGTAGAGGACTTCGGGATTCCGTGCCAGGGCGCGGGCGATGGCGACACGCTGCTGCTGGCCGCCGGAGAGCTGGAAGGGATAGGCATTCTCTTTTCCGTCAAGCCCCATCTTTTTCAGCAGCTCCATGGCGCGCTCCCGCGCCGTTTCCTTGTTCTCTCCGTGAATGATGGACGGTTCGGAGACATTGCGCAGAACGGAGTAATGCGGGAACAGGTTGAAGTTCTGAAACACCAGACCGAAACGCGTCCGGCAGCGGTTCAGTTCCGCCTTGGAGGCATAGGTCCCGTCGTGCATTGCATACTGTCCGTCATAGAGGATGTCGCCGCCGTCTGCCGTCTCCAGGAAGGACGCGCAGCGCAGCAGGGTCGACTTTCCGGATCCGGAGGGGCCGATGATGGAGATGACGTTGCCGCGCTCCACCGAGAGGGAGATATTCTTCAGCACGGCATGGTCGCCGAAGGCCTTCTGAAGATTGCGGATTTCGAGGATGCTGGAAGCATTTGCCGTTTCCGCTTTGATGTTCTTATTCTCTGCCATATCTTCCCTTTCCTCTCAACGATAGTAATCCAGTCTCTTCTCGATCCGTCCCATGAACCAGTCGACGAGCACGTTGAAGATGTAGTAGAACGCACCTGCCACCAAAAACGGCACGAAGCTGGTCTGGGAGTTTGCGATCTGCTTGCCGATGGTGAACATCTCCTGATAAGAGACCGTAAAGGCCATTGAGGTGTCCTTGACCAGCGTCACAACCTCGTTGGTTACGCTGGGCATAATGCGTTTGATCACCTGGGGAAGGATAATCCGCATAAAGGTCTGGAGCTTTGTATAGCCCAGGACCTCGGCGGCCTCATACTGTCCCACGGGAATGGACTCGATGCCTCCGCGATAGATCTCGGCAAAATACGCCGCGTAATTGATGGAAAACGCGATCACCACGGGGATCAGCTTGTTCCGCGCCACATTCGTTCCGAAAAGGTAGTACGGCCCGTAGGTCACCGCCAGCAGCTGCAGCATCAGAGGTGTGCCGCGCAGCACCGTGATGATAAAGCGCGTGATCGCCGAGACGATCTTGACCTTGCTCATGCGAAGCAGCGCCACAATCATGCCCAGCGGGAGGGAGAACAGCAGTGTCAGGAAGAAGATCGCGCAGGTCTTGCTCAGACCTTCACTCATCTTGATGATCATTGTCATTAAGGACATAGGGAAAACCTCATTCTATTCTTTCGTAAAATTCTCTTCTATAGACAGAATTTCCCGAAAGCGCACTGATGTGCGCTTTCGGGCTTTCTTGTGTCTTCAGATGTACCCGCCGGCCTCAGGCTGCCGCTTCGGCTTCCGCTTCAGCTTCTGCCTCGGCTTCGGGAGCAGCTTCCTCCGTCTCGCTCAGGAAAAGAAGGTTGTTAACAATGTCGGCATACTCTTCCTTCGCCGCGATCTCGGCATAGGTGCCGTTGGCAACCAGCTCCTGAACCGCCGCGTCCACCGCTTCGCAAAGGGCCTCGTCTCCGGAACGGAAGGCGATGCCGTACTGCTCGGCGCCGAGGTTCTCGTCGATGACATTCAGGCCTTCGTGCTTTGCCACATAGCTGGCCGCCACCGGCAGGTCGACAAAGACGGCGTCAACCGCGTTGCCCTCGAGTTCGGTGAAGCACTTGAGGAAGCTGTCGCAGGTGATGACGTTGTCAAAGGTGGCCGCCAGATCGCTGAGATCGCCGTTCAGAAGCGCTTCGCCGGAGGTGCCGAGCTGAACCGCCACGACTTTGCCCGCCAGATCTTCGGAAGAAGCAAAACCGCTGTCGGCCTTCACGACGAGGACCTGGGTGTTGTCATAATAGGGCTCGGAAATCACATAGCCGGCTTCCTTCATGCTGTCAAGGATGGTCATGCCGGACCAGACACAGTCGCACTCCATGGAGTCGAGCTGAACCAGCTTTTCGTCCCAGTTCACGCCGAAGACTTCCAGCTTCCAGCCCAGCAGGTCGCAGACCGCCTGGCAGACTTCCACGTCAAAACCGGTATACTCGCCGTCGTCACCGAGATAGCTGAAAGGAGGATACTCCGGGTCAATGCCCATTACAAAGCTCGTTCTGTCGGCTACGGGGTCCTTGTCCGCCGCAAAAGCGGTGACACCCAGCGCCAGCAGCATCGTAAGTGCAAGTGCTATAGAAAGAATCTTTTTCATTGTCGTTCTCCTTCAGGTGAATTTTTACTTTGCTATAATACCACATTAGCGAAATAAAGCAAGAACTTTTTTCAAAATGACAAAAGAATTCTCCCGGCCGGGCTTTCACGTCCGCCGGGAGCGTTCTTTTGTCATTGCCTTCCGCCTTGCCGCAGGGGGAAAGCAAGGCACTTGTCAGATCGTTTTCGCCTCCGGCGGATCGTCACCGGAAGCTCTTTACCCAGTTGAGAAGAGAATCTCTCCAGATATTGGCCGCCACATCGCGGCGCATCTGATCTGTGACCGGGCCGTTGTGGGCAAGCTTCTGCAGGATTGCGGCCTGCAGTTCTTCCACGCTCATCTGCTCATAGGGCTTTGATAGATCGAGAGGCCGCTCCGCCTGTGCCTGTGGAAGCGGGCCTTCGGCTGCCGCTGCTGCCGTTTCCCTCAACGGGGCTGTCACGGGCGCTTGTTCCGCCTCCGCCTTCGGTTCCGAAGCTGAGGTCCGGATCGGCTCATACCGTGCCGTGCTCCGGCTCTCCGGGATCAGGATCTCGCCGTCACAGGCCCCGAGGTGTAGCGTCAGTCTTCCGTTCTCCGCCCGAACGCTTCCGCCGTGCAGGGCCCCGTGATAGACTCCGTCGGCACAGGGAATGGAAATTTCGCAGGCACAGCCGTCGTTGTTCACCGCGACAAGGATGTCATCCCTGCGAAAAGCATACTGCTTCGTGGTCAGAACCAGCTGCTGATAATCTCCCCGGGCGAGCGTCTTTTCTTCCCGGTAGATCTGTCCCAGCGCCCGGATGATCTCCAGGCACGGATTCTCTTCGGAAAGCAGTTCATTCAGCTGCAGGCGCGGCCGGATCTCATCGTCGGAGCCGCCCCGGGTCTTTCGTCCGTCGATGCCGAACTCCGAGCCGTAATACACCGACGGAATCCCCGGCAGGCAGAAGAGCAAAATATGCACCGGCAGCCACTGCCGCTTGTCATTCAGCTTGGTGTGAATGCGCTCCACGTCGTGGTTGTCCACAAAACTGTACAGCGTCCGGCAGTCGATGCCGTTTTGAATGAAACGGTTCAGGGTATGGGCGATCTCAAAATAGTTGTGGTCGTTGTGTCCGCTGTAGAGCGCTTTGTGCAGGGCATAGTCCGTCACGGCATGCAGCATGCCGTGATTCACCCAGCGCTGGTACTCTCCGTGGATTACCTCGCCCATCAGCCAGAACTCCGGCTTCACGGTGTTCGCCAGGCCCCGCAGCGCCCGCATGAAGTCAAAGTCCAGCACGTCCGCGGTGTCCAGGCGCAGCCCGTCGATGTCAAACTCCGATACCCAGTACCGCACCGTCTCCAGATGGTAGTTCACCACCTGGGGATTGCGGAGATTGAACTTTGCCAGCAGATTGTACCCGCCCCAGTTGTCGTAGGAAAAGCCGTCGCCAAACTCGTTGTTGTTCCAGAAGTTGACGCCGCAGTACCACTCTTTATAAGCGGACTGTTCTCTCCGCTCTTTCAGGTCCCGAAACGCGAAGAAGTCGCGGCCGCTGTGGTTGAACACCGCGTCCAGCACGACCCGGATGCCGTGGTCGTGACAGTGCCGGACAAAGTCCTTCAGATCCGCGTTGCTGCCGAGACGCCGGTCCAGGCGCCGGTAGTCCGTCGTGTCATACCCGTGGCTGCCGGACTCAAAAAGCGGTCCGATATACAGCCCCGTAACGCCGAGCCGTTCCAGATGCTCCACCCAGGGCCAGAGTTCCCGAAGCCGGTGCTCCTCGTCTCCGTACGGATTCGTCTTCGGCGCTCCGCAGAGCCCCAGCGGGTAGATGTGATAAAAGAACGCTTCGTCATACCATGCCATTTTGCTGCATACCGGCAGGCTGTCACCTGCCGTCCTTTCTGTCTTGTTTTCATTCCGTTCCGAGCCGGAATGCGTCTTCCCGGCGCTATGCCCGGAAAAGGCTTTCCTACTACTCTTCCCCCACCGGCACTTCGGTGTCCGTGTCGTCCAGGACGCGAAGCACCACAATATTCTCAATCCGTGTCTGCGTGTCCTCCACCCGGTCGACCGCGGCGGAGATTCGAATGGTCTTTCCGTCTCTTCGCTGGAAACGGAGCCATTTTCGCTTTCCGGCATTCTCGCCGACAAAGAGCCTGGTGTATTCCTGGTGCGGAATTCCTTTGCTTCCCTCGATCATTCGGCAAAAGTCTCCGTCATTCAAGGCATCTTCCAGTTCCTTTGCATTCATGAGGAACCGGTCCTCCAGCCCGTGGATGGTAACTTCATAGATCAGCTGCTCGCCCCGACGGTGCAGGAAGAGCACGGTGCTGGAAAGATGATCCGAGAGAATGCGCATCTGATTGCGCAGCCGCATCACCTCACTGACATCGATCGCCATGCATTGCCAGCAGAGTGCTCCGAAGCGGTCCGAGATCTGGCTCTGTTCCGCGAGATAGATGTAGTCGCCCTGTTTTCGCCGGATGCGAAACGGCTGAATGTTCTCGATCTCTCCGTTTGCAAGCTGCCGGGCCTGCTCACGCATGGACAGGACATCGGCCGGATGTACCATCTGAATCAGGCTGTTATCGAAGAGAATCCTGATTTCACGCTCACTGTAGCCGGTCATTTTCTGGAAATTTCTGCTGATGTAGAAGAACTCAAACCTGTCCGTCACGGTACAGCGATAGTACGCGCCCGGCATCTCCATGTTGATGACCTGCGTCTCGGTCACGTCCTGTGCCGAACCGTAGAAGACTTTTCCCCGGGAATCGTCATACATGTAGAACAGCCGGAGCGAGATCCAGACCACTGCCCCATTGGGCCTGTAGGCGCGGACAACGCCGCGTAAGCCGATGGCCCAGTGTTCTTCCGCCTCGGCCAGCAGTCTCAGAAACACGTTTCGGTCCCCGGGATACAGGCTGTCCTGAATATGATACCGCCGCTGTTCGAAGGAATCCGGATCAATCCCCACCAGCTCATAAAACTGCTCGTTGAATCGGATGATGTCGACATTCTCTTCGCTGTCCCAGCGGTAGAAGACCACCGGCCCCAGCACATTGTTGAGCATGGTGTCGGTAAAGATGTTGTCATCCATGAATTCGCGGACCGTGAGCTGCTGATTGGCTTTGAAACGGATCCCGGCGGGATCCACAATGGCCCCGTCACCGATCAGATTCTCAAAGTCCTGCGGCGGCATCGGCCGATAGAAGTAGTACCCCTGCATGTACCGGCAGCCCAGCCCCTCCAGGAATTCCAGCTGTTCTTCGGTTTCAACCCCCTCGACAATGATCGGGATGAAGAGGTTCTTGGTCATGTTGATGACGGATTCCAGGATGTTGACGCCTTTTTTGGCGCTGTTTTCCGAGATCTGCAGGAACTGGGCATCCAGCTTGATCACATCCACGTTGACGTTCCGCAGCATGTTCAGGGACGAATAGCCGCTCCCGAAATCATCCATCAGCACCTTGAACCCGCATTCCTGCAGGCGGGTGATGGTGTCGCGCACCTGCCCGAGGTCATCGGCATAGGCCGACTCGGTAATCTCCACCTTCATGCAGTCCGCCGACAGCTCATACTTCTTCAGCAGCGAGCTCAGCTGTGCCGGTACATCCAGCGCCGCAATGTCCAGTTGGGACACATTGACCGAAACAGGGATCAGCGGTTCCCGCTCTGCTTCATCTGCCGCTGCCACCGGCAGACCGCCTCCCAGATATGCAGGTCCAGTTGGGTCACCAGACCGTATTTTTCCAGGACCGGGACGAAGACCGCCGGCGAGATGAAGCTGCCGTCCCGGCGTTGCCAGCGGGCCAGGGATTCGGCCCCGATGATTTTGCCGTTGGAAGCGCGAACCTGCGGCTGGAGAAAGAATGTGATTTCCCCTCTGTTCAGGCTGTTCTGAAACTCGAAGAGGATCTTATATTCTTCCGAGCTTTTCCGATGGAGCTTTGCATCATACAGGCTCACGCGCGTATGGGCTTTGCCGTGCAGGCTTTCCGCCGCAAGCGCCGCCCGGTTGTAGTATTCCATGATCTCTGTGCTTGAACCGTCAAAGTGTGCAACACCGAAAACCGGCGAGAAGCCGTCGAGCCGGCTGACGGAGGCGATCAGGCTTTGAAGCTCTTCAAACAGGCCATGGATCCAGTCCTCGTCATAGGGCACAATGAGGCAGAATTCCTCCAGGCCCGGCTGCCCGGGCATTCCGCCCGCCTGCAAAGCAGCGCTGCGGATCATCTCTCCGATGCGTGACAGGAGATCGCGCGAGGCCTCCAGCCCGAACCAATCCGTAAAATACTTGAAATGCTCGATCTGAATGTTGATCACGCACCAGTCGCTGCCGAGCTCCGGCAGGCGTTCCTGGGCAGGGTGAAAAAACGCCATTCCCTCCGGGAGCCCTGTGATCTCTTCTCCGGCAAACGGATGCCGGGGATTTTTTCTTGTCATAGGTACACGCTCCTGTTCTGATTACCCAATCCGCATTTTTACCCTGTTTTTTCTCAGTCTGCCCTTATCTCATCTCTCCCGGCTTTCATCTTCCTCTTGTTCTCATACATCAGGGCGTCTGCCCTCTTGAAGGTGTCCTTCGGTGACAGGTCCCGTTCCGGGTCATACACCGCGAGACCGGCCGCCGTGCAGACGCGCTTCCAGGGATCGGGTGCGTCATGAAGCACGTCCATCTGCTGCCTGTAGTTCTTCAGGAGAGCTTCTCGTTCTTCGAAATCGGGGCCCTGCAAAATTGCGACGAACTCGTCTCCCCCGACGCGAAAGACCGGGCTGTGCCGAAAGATCCTGCAGATCAGGTCACATGACGCTTTCAGGTACAGATCGCCCTTTTCATGACCGTAGCGGTCGTTGATTCCCTTCAGGTCATTACAGTCAAAAACACAGATCGCAAATTCGGGTGCGGGCATTCCATCCCGCTTTGCCTGATCAATTCTCTCTCGAAGCTCAAACAAAAAGCGGTCATAGGCGCCCTTGTTCCTGATGTTGGTCAGGGCGTCCTTATAGGCGCGGCTGTTCAGATCGTTGAAGTTCTCCTTCAGATGACCGGTCAGCTGATTAAAGGTTCCCGTCAGGATACCCACCTCGTCATCCCCGGTATACTCCAGCCGCACATCGTAGTTTCCCTTATCCAGCTGCCTTGCGGCTTCTGTCAGCTTTCGCAGCGGGACCGTCACCCGGCTCGTGACCCAGAAGCTGAAGGACACAAAGACGACCAGAATCAGCGCCGCGGAAACCAGGACAATTCTGGTCATCCGGATCCAGTCGGCATTAATTTCGGAAAGAGGGGCCGTCACATAAAGACGCATTTCGTTGGAGAGAATACAGGCCGCAGCCATTTTCTCCTCTCCCCCATACCGGTACTTCACCAGCGCGACTCTCTCGGAGAGGCCGTTTTGCATTTTCTGCTCCTGAAAGGCGACCGACTCGCTTCCGATTTCCTGCTCCGGGTGATAGACAAATTTCCCGTTTTCATC
Source organism: Oscillospiraceae bacterium (assembly GCA_902789835.1). Next base: position 4,765 of record CADAPN010000026.1, on the reverse strand, counting down.
GGTGAGAAAGGCGTAGCCGCCCTGCAGCACCACCAGGGATTTCAGCTGGGAAACCAGTGTCTGATAGTCGATATCGATCCCGACAACCCCGACGAAGCTTCCTTCATGATAGATCGGCACCACATAGGAAATCATCCACACGCCCAGGTTCTCGTTCAAATACGGAGACAGCCAGCTTGCTTTCCCGCGTTCCTTCGGAATCGTATACCAGCCGACCCGGGCAACATTATCCGGATCATAGGCCTCCACATCGGTCAGCAGCATTTCTTTGAAGTCCCCCTGCCCGAAACGGGAGTACCAGAAGCCCTGCTCCTGGCTGGAAATCTCCGGCGCAACCCGGTAATAATAGGTCATCGCCCCTCGGGTGTTGCGTGCAACGGTATCGAAGATATCCTTCACCCGAATCAGATGATAATGCATCTGTCGGTCGGTCAGCTCGGTCACATCGCTCACATCGTTGAGATCCGTCTCCGTATAACGCGAGACGGTCTCCACCGCCTGAACGACGCTGTTCATATAGGCGTCCAGTTTCTGGGCCGCCCGCTCACTCTGCAGAGTCAGAATCTCCACCGAGCTCCGGTCGCCGATGTCTTTGATGGAAAAAATGCCGACCAGCCCGATGATCAACACGCTGACGATGATCGCAAGCACCGTCGGGATTGCAATTCGATAACGAATGGAATGCATGGTTGCACTCCCCCCTTGTATCAGGACTCTCCGTGAAAAGCATAACATAGAAATAAAAAAGCGTCAAGAAAGATCGCGCTCTCATCCTTTGTCCGAAACGACCTGCAAAGCACACTTTTCGGCATATTCACGGTACAAGTTTTCCGTGACATTCCGTGCGGAAGATGGTATACTGCGCGTACTTGAACCCTCAGGAGGTTTTCATTCCATGTCATACAGCATCGATCACTATCAGGCCGTTCTTGACTGCATCGTCGCGGCAGAGCGGGAAGGAGCCGCTCTCATTCTGCAGGCGCATGAAATACTGGCGGAGGCCAAAACCGACCGCCGAAACGTCGTCACGGAATATGACCGCCGCGTGCAGGAGCTTCTGATGGCGCGTCTTCGGGAAGCGCTGCCGCAGGCCCGCTTCTTCTGCGAGGAGATGAACGCGCAGGATCATCTGGACGCCGAACAGCTTTTTATCATTGATCCGATCGACGGAACCATGAATTTTGTCCACGGTTTTCACCACAGCTGCATCTCGGTTGCCTATGCCGAGCGCGGTGTGGTCCGTGCCGGCGCCGTCTATAACCCCTATGTCGACGAGATGTTCACCGCCATCACCGGTCAGGGTGCCCGGCTGAACGGGCGTCCGATTCGCGCGACCGAGGCAGGCCTGAACGAAAGCCTCGTCTGTTTCGGCAGTTCCCCCTATGCGCCGGAACTGGCAGACCGGACCTTTGCCCTGACAAAGGCGCTCTTCGCGGCGGGTCTCGACATCCGCCGCGAGGGCTCTGCGGCGCTGGATCTCTGCAGTGTTGCCGCCGGCAGGGCCGGGCTGTATTTTGAGCTTCAGCTCAGCCTCTGGGATTATGCCGCCGGCGTCCTGATTGCGGAAGAAGCCGGCGCACAGTGCTGCACGATTGACGGCGGCTGCTTCCCCTCCGACGGAAGCAAGACCACCATGCTCGCCGGTTCCCCCGCGGCGGTGACCGATTTCTTCCGTATGCAGAAGTAAGGGATCACGCAGGCTGTTATACTCCTTAACAAATTGCATTGCCCGTATCTCTCCCCGCCTCCGGCGGGGAGAGATCCATCAAACGACAAAGAATACGGTTAAGCAGTTTTTCGTAAACGATGCCCCGAGGTTCCGAACGAACCTCGGGGCATATTCTGTCTTATGCTGCGGTGTGTATCCGGGTCTCTTTCTCTGAGACTCAGGCCTCGCCGTTGACGACCATCTTCGCCGCGCGGCGGCCGAAGGTCATGGTGCGGCCGCAGGCCAGACCGGTAAAGAGGTTGGGATAGTTGTTGGCAAAGAAGCCGCCCGTGCAGTCGCCCGTGGCCCAGAGGCCCTCGATGGGCGTGCCGTCCTCGCGGATGACCTGCATGCTGGTGTTGATGCGGCAGCCGTCCAGGGTGGTCAGGTGCCATGCACCGGTGCGGATCCCATAGAACGGAGCGGTATCGACCGGGGTCATGCGGTGTACGCTCTTGCCGTAGTCCTCGTCCACACCCTTGGCGCAGAGTTCGTTGTAGCGCTCGACGGTCTTGACGAACTCATCCGCAGGGATGTTCAGCTTCTCGGCCAGCTCTTCGAGGGTGTCGGCCTTCTGCAGGTATCCGAGCTCCAGATGAGAATTTTCGCCCTCGGTCATTTCCTTCCAGCAAGCGTCATAGCCGCGGTTGGAAATAGCGCCGTTGTCAAACGGGAACAGGCGGCAGCAGCCGACTTCTTCAAACTGCTCGCAGTACTGCTTGTTGTTGGCATCGAAGATGTCGCAGTAGGTGTGGAAGGGCTGCATGTACATGCTGTGCAGCATGAACTAACCAGAACCACTTGCCGTTGGTCTTGTAGCCGGCGGTCTCGGTCGGCAGGCAGGAGCAGCGGTTGAACATCATGGAGGCGTGGCAGGGATCCATCTGGCCGCCCGCCCAGAGCATCGCCTTGATGCCGGCGCCGTCGGACTTGGAACCCATGGGGACGTTAATCTTCATCTTCATGGTCTGGGGCTGCAGCGCCAGCATCATCTCGGTGTTGCTGGCATAGCCGCCGGTCGCCATGATGGTGCCCTTGGAGGCCTTGATGCGGATGTAGTGGCCGTCGGTGGTGTCCTGGGCGATGATGCCGGTGACTCTGCCGGCCGCGACATCGACATCCAGCTTCACCAGGCTGGTGTTGCAGCGGATCTCACCGCCGCGCTCTTCGATGAAGGCCTGCATGTCGGTGTTGAGGGTGACGTCGTCAGGCTTGCCCTCAACCGGGTGCGGGCTGTGGCCGGTGGCATAGGCCTTGTCGCGCTCGGGATGCTCCTGATCGCCGATGCCGCCCTCGAGCTGCATGAACCAGTGGCCCGTGCCTTCGAGGATGTTGGTCAGCCAGTCGACCAGCTCGCCGGAGTTGTTGATCCAGGTCTTCACGAGGTCGCTGTCGACGTAGCCGCTGGCATAGCGTACGATCTCCTGCAGAGCTTCGGTCTTGTCAATCTCAAACTCGGGGAATTCCTTGAAGGCTTCCAGCTGCAGCTTGGAGTTGATGGCGCCGATGTCTTCCTTGATCTTGGTGGGGGCGTCCGCCTTCTCGACGATAAGGACCTTCGCGCCCTCTTCCGCGGCGGTCATGCCGGCAATCCAGCCGCCGGTGCCGCAGCCGACCACCAGGACCTCGGTCTCAAGCTCTTCGGTGATGTCGCTCTCGGCGATTTCGGGCGCCTCGCCCAGCCAGTCGCCGACGGTCTCTTCGCGCTCGGTAAGGGTGACGGCCTGTCCGCTTGCCTGCTCAATGCAGGCCGCAGCCGCCTGACGGATGGCGTCGCTGGTGACGGATGCGCCGGTGACGGCGTCGATATCCGCGCCCTGGGCGGCCAGGATCGCATCCTGCATCTGCTCGCCGATGGCGTCGCCGATGCCCGGGGTCTCGCCGGAGACGTCGATGGCGACATCCGTGATGCTGTTGGCGTCGAAGGTCATGGTGACCGTGACGTCACTGCCGATGCCCTTGGCAGAGGCGGAATAGGTGCCGGGGGTGTAGATGCCCTTCTCTTCGGCAAAGGCGGAGACACCGGTGACGGTGGTGAGCGCAGCGGCGGCGGTGCCGGCCAGAGCGCCCTTCAAAAAGTCGCGGCGGGAAAGTTCTTTCATGCAATTGCTCCTTTCAAAATTCGTGATTCTTATCCATTTGATTTGATACAATCTCCTCATGAATAACCAGATTATAATGTTGAGTGTTACACTTATGTCAAGTTGTTTTCAGCGAAAAGCGGAGCGCTTGAAGAATGGGAAGTCCGGAAGATGAGTCCTTGAAGGATGCGAAGTTTCGGGTTATAATAAGAGCAATGATGCGTTCCATGCCATACTCACTCTTCCGGAGGTGATTGAGATCAGGGAATACAGAATCGGAGAATTCGCCAAATACCTGGGGGTTACCCCCGACTTGCTGAAGCACTATGAAGACCAGGGCATCATCCGGCCCAGCCGCAGTGACAGCGGGTATCGCTATTATCCCTTCAACACGACCATGCTTCTGATCGAGTGCATCCGTCTGCGCAACTACGGCATGACCCTGCGGGAGATTCGGGAGATTCTGACCGCACACCGGCACGACAATGCCTCGGTTAACCGCCGCCTTTCCGAAAACGTGGAACACATGCGGGAAGAGATTCTTCTGGATGAGGCGCTGGCTGCGGATTATGAGGAGTTTCTCGCCTGGCAGGCCCCTCTTGCCGCGCGTGACTTCGACTGGGAAATCCGCTGGAGCAGGCCGATGGCTTTCCTGCCGCATACCGATAAGTACGACTTCCTGCAGGATCCCAGAATCTATGAAATTCTGAAGAGCTGGATGAGCTATATTCCCATTGTCAAGTCTTCCATGAAGGCGGAACGGGACGGCCGCATCACCTGGGGGCTGCTGGTGGAGGAACGGATCATCCGGCAGCTGAAGCTTCCGGTCAATGACATTGTGGACTTTTATCCGCCGCACAAGGTCTTTTATTACAAGTTCCGCGCTCCTCTGACGCATTCCTCGTCCGAGAACTTCGACGCTCCTGCCCATCCCGCCTTTCAGGCCCTGCATGCGCTGAACCTTGAGCCGCTGGAC